>CAVFEZ010000004.1:0-75939 GCA_963621665.1 Akkermansia muciniphila
GGAGCACGGCTGTCGCTCCCGGTACATCTTCAGATGCAAAGTTAGCAACATTGTCGGAGATTAACAAACTTTCAGATAGCAATATCTCATACGGCGGCATAAAGTTCCGCGATGGTGAGTCTGTGAACCCTGTAGCCGACCATATCACTGAGGTCAACAAGAAGGTAGGCGGCAAGGTGCGCACGGTGACTGGTGCGGACGATGTGACGGATGAGCGGGTGAAGGCTGCGCTTGCTGCGGGCAAGAAGGTGAAGGGCTGGTATGACGGGAAGACCTGCGAGGTGTGCGTGTATCTGCCTAACGTGAAGGACAAGTATACTGCCGAGAAGGGAAAGGGCAAGCCGGGTTTCTGGAATGGGGTGCAAAATGGGCCAAAGACCGACCGAACCGCCGGGGACAACTGGCAAAACTATTTGTGACCGCCAGGTAGTCCTCACACAAGCGGATTTTGACGCTATATTGGAGGCCGGAGGACTGGAGGATGACGTGTACTATGATGTGCTTGGCGAACAGACATCATGTTTGAGGCCGACGGACCCCATGTCCATCGCCGATAGACATCATGTTTGAGGCCGACGGACCCCATGTCCGCTGAGACCTGGGCGCAACTACCCCATAGACGACTATGGCCTACAAAGGAAACAAAGAAATTTCTGCCCGACATATCGGGGCAAGGGCCATCGCAGCGGTGTATGTAAAGATTCGTGGTTATATAAAACACATAACGTGGTCTAACACATCGTGGTCAAAAATAAAACATAACACGATTAAAAACAAATCTTATGGAACAGAATTTGAGCGTACGACAATATTAGGCATCATCTCCTTCGTCCTCGTTACATTCTAATACTGCGAAATATTGTTCAGTTCTTTCATCGTAATCTCGCGCGGCTTCTCATTCAACGTCTTGTTCAACTCCCCAACAGAGATTTCGTCCACAGGATTGAAGTCGGATGACAGCATGTAGTTCAAGACACTTTGATAGAAAGCCCTGCCTTCCGGGTAACTGGCAGCGCTCTCCAAATCACTCATGCAGACGAGGAGTTTGCCGTTGCCCACTTTCCATTCCATCACAAGGCCCAATTTATGGTTACGCTCTATATTGTCAATCACCTGTACCATCGGCTTGTAGGATTTCGGGAAATTGTCGAGTATCAACGGATGCGACGCTTTGATGACCGGGAACCATTGCCAATTGGTATGCATCTCTGTGGGAAAGTCGCGAAAAACAGGATGACCGGGATTTGCAAGAATGCCCAGTGTTCCGGGCGACACATCTTTTTTGTTGTTCTCGCAGATTGTCTTGAACATACGATAGTTCCAATAGTCTGTTTGAAAGAGGCCGCCTATGGTATAAGGCAAGCTGTCGGGCATCCATAGCACATTGGCTCCTTTCTCCAATTTGTTGGCAATATCGTCTGTCAGAGTCCTGACAACAAGGACATTTTTCTTATTGATTGTGGTCTTCGGGTAAATCCAAATATCATATGAATTATGTGCATCTGTACCGTCAACGCTTAGAGTGACATTCTTTTTTGTCGCTTTGTCCACATGGAGAACGGCATTGATTTGGCCGACATCTATCAGTCCCTCATCACTTGTAAGGATATTCAATACGCCCTCATCTTCACCGATACGCCACTTCAGCGTCTTTCCATCGAGTGCACATCCACCATAATTGGCTATCTGCACGTTTGCCTTCAACGTGTCACCATCTTCAAAACAGAATTTGTCCACCACAAGTAGCGGCACAACAGGAGAACACCACTGGCGCCATTCCTCAGGCGTCGTGAGCCCTTTGCTCTCCATGAAGGCATCCAATATACCCACAAAAGCACTGCCTTGTCCGGGATAGTCCTGAATGTCGAGAAGTTGAAAACCTGCCATGTTTTTCGTTCTCAGATCCATCTCAATGTCTGCCTTGTAGAGTTTCACGCTCCATAGTCCAGAAGCCTTATGAAAATCATCAGCCTGCGAAAGCATGCCTGCAGCGGAAAGGCGTTTGCGGAATACCTCAAAATTATACGGATACAGGACACCGGTATACTTCTTCATCTCCTGAAAGTCAGGGTACGTCTGGAACTGCCCTGTCTCATGGGAAATAATCGGAACGCCTGCCTTGCCATCCTTTTGCCATGCCTGTGGCTTTTCCCAAGGATTGCAAGCCTCATCAAAATTCGATATGGAGTTTGGACGAAAATGGTTGATGACTCCCCCATCATAGGCATCAGCAAAAGAGAACGAACCGCGAGTGTGGGTATTGTATCGTCCCCATCCCTCACCGCCGATACGACAAGTGGTAAAATAGTCCATCCCCTCTTTTACCCCTTCGTAGCCGAGATAGTAATTACTTCCAAAGGTATAGTATTTGTCTGGAGAAATCTGACGGAAATCATCGACAAACTCTTTCATTTTGTCGATATCGCCCCACAATTCATTACCCAACGCCATCATACGGAAAGACGGATGATGGCCATACTCCTGCAGAATGTTCACTCCCTCTTGGTGCAGAAAATGCATAAGCGCAGAGTCATTCTTGTCGAATGACCCCCAAAAGGGCAACTCCGGTTGGAGATAGATACCTATGGAATCAGCAGCAACAAATGCTGCCTCAGGCGGACACCAAGAATGAAACCGTATATGGTTGATGCCATACTCCTGACAGATGCCCAAATACTTCATCCAGCCCTCTACGGTCATATCGACATGTCCTGTCAGTGGCCATACCGCAGCATCGTGTTTGCCACGCAAGAATACTTTATGACCATTGGCATAGAAATGGGCGCCCTCGATATGGAAGTCCTTGAAACAAGGCAACACCTCGCTTGGTCTTCCAGTCTGTTTTTCACCCTTCACCTCCAGACGTATATCACCGATGATACCGTTCCAATTGGTCTGTGTATCTTCCGAACAAGCGTGACTGGAAGTGTATATCTGTTCCGGCACACCTCTCGAATTGTCAACTACGATTTCCAGAAGATGTCTGCCCGGCTTCACATGTTTTGGCAAAAGAAACCTTTGTGGAGTGGAGATGAAATTACAGGAATCTATGAGTTCGCCGTCGACATACACCCATGTCGGTTTGGTACGCTCCAAAAACAACACGACCGGCTTCTTTTTCCAACTTTTCGGTATCTCTACAAAACGAGAATAGCGGGCCGCACCCCAATATCCACTGATACGGGACATATGTGTCGTTTCCATCGTATCAGCCGGTGCATTCCCCAAGTGATTGGTGTCTATCGTTCCTGGCAGAACTGCCCATATCTCATTTTCATCAGGAACATACCTTCCGTTGGAAAATGCAGTTTGGCTGGCCCCCAATACTACATTCCATTTACCGGCAAGCGAAATGCTTTGCGCCTGTACTCCAAGAACAATCAGTCCTAAACATATTGTAAAGATAGTCTTTTTCATCATTTCAGTCATTAGGCAGGTCTAAAATTATCTGTATTTTCCGTCACTAAATCAAATCAAAGATGCCGCACGGAGATTTTCGCGGAAGCACTTCCAATGAAAAATCCACATTGGGACGCCAGCCACTTTGCTGCAGAATACCAGTCACCGTCTCATATGCACTTTGCGGAGTGTTGTTCTCCTCACTGAGATGGCAAAGCCATATATGACGGATACGGTCAGTAAGATTGGCAGCCAATGCCTCTCCACAGAGTCGATTGTTGAGGTGTCCGTTTCCATTGGCAATACGTATCTTGAGATACTGCGGATAAGGTCCCGTACGCAACATGGCCTCATCGTGATTGGCCTCCATGACAAGATAATTGGCTTCCGCTATCATCTGTTCCATTTCATGCGTAACATGCCCGACATCTGTCAGCAGACAGAACACCGTACTGCCATAGACAATCCGATACCCTACATTGTCCTTGCTATCATGGGGCACCCCAAATGGGGTAATCTCAAAACGGCCTATCGACAGTGTAGCGTTCTTTATCATTGTCCTACGGTTGCGTATGGGTATTTTCCGTTTTGCGCACTTGTTTTCGAGTATTCCCTCATGTACTTCTGCAGTAGTATACACAGGTATGCCAAACGTTTCACTCAGTACTCCTGCTGCCTTGATATGGTCAGCATGGTCATGCGTGACCAATATGCCACTCACTTGTCCAAGCGACAATCCATAGTCATGGAAACCTTTTTTAATTCTCCGGATACCCAATCCGGCATCTATCATTAGGCCTTCGTTCTCATCAAAGAGAAAATAGCAGTTGCCGCTACTTCCACTGCCGAAGGAAATAAATCTCAACATCTCTTTAGGCGCGTTCTAAAAATCCCATGTGATATCAATATATCACTAACATCAATTATTGCATCTGCAAATATACACAAAAATTGGCAACCAGCCAAAACCGATATTCAGGAAGATAAGAATCCGTCTACTGTCTTAGGGACGGTTCTATAAATTGCTTTGAAAGGCTCCCTTCTTGAGAGCATTCTTATAGGTAGCACGGCTTTACTCAACCGCCTTGTACACTTTACTTTTCTCTTTGCCTACAAAACCACAGCATGCTATAAACCAATGCGTTACAAAAACAAGCAATTTACTTTCCCGGTTACTGTCTTCCCTACCCTATCATTATTCTTCTTAATTTTACCGGCGAAAAAAGAAAACCATCAAACGAAGAAAAATGAAAAATAAAACCTCAATTACCACTATTGCTCTGACCTTTCTATGCATAGGCGGAGTAGCCCAAACTCCACGTTTGGGGATAGACCCTACCGACAAGGTGATTGCTGCCATGACCTTGGAAGAGAAACTTGACATTCTTATCGGTGCCGGAGGCAATCAACCGACAACGGCCAAGGTCACCATCGGCAATTCGTCAGAACAGGTGCCTGGTGCTGCAGGAGAATTGAATGCCATTCCACGGCTGGGCATACCATCGACCATTCTTGCCGACGGACCTGCAGGACTGCGTATCAACCCGACCCGTAATGGTAGCGACAAAACCTATCACTGTACTCATTTTCCCATTGCTACGGTAATGAGTGCAACTTGGAATACAGAACTCGTGACCCAAGTGGGCAAAGCGATGGGCGACGAGGCGAAACATTACGGAGTAGACGTGCTTTTGGCACCTTCTACCAATATCCAGCGAAATCCGCTAAATGGTAGAAACTACGAATACTATTCGGAAGATCCGTTGTTGGCCGGCAAAATCTGTGCAGCCATGATCTGTGGTGTGCAGAGCAACGGTGTAGGTACATCACTGAAACATTTTGCCCTCAACAGCCAAGAAACCAACCGTACAGACAACAACGTGATTGGGACTCCGAGAACATTTCGCGAAATCTACCTGAAACCATTTGAGATAGCTGTCAAAGAAGCCCATCCCTGGACAGTGATGACCTCGTACAACGCCATCAATGGCACACCGGCAAGCGAGCGTTGTGATCTTGTCACTGAGATATTACGCCATGAATGGGGATTCAACGGTATGGTCATGACCGACTGGTTGGGAGGAAAAGACGCTGCTGCACTGATGGAATCAGGCAACGACCTGCTCATGCCGGGCAAACTGTCCCAGCGCGAAGCCATCAAAAAGGCTGTACTCAACGGACGTCTTTCTATGGAAATCATCGATAGAAATGTGAAGCACATACTTGAATATATACTCAAGACTCCAAAATATAAGGGCTATCACGCCGATGATGCTCCAGACCTCAAGGCCCATGCCACAGTGACCCGTAACGCTGCCACCGAAGGCATCGTATTGGTCAAGAATGCCAAACATACCCTGCCTTTAGACAACAAGGTGAAGAAAGTGGCCCTGTTTGGCCGTACCGCCTACGATTTTATTGCCGGCGGGTCGGGGTCAGGCAATGTGAACCACGCCTATGTGGTCAACCTGACCGACGGGTTGGCCAATGCCGGTTTCTCAGTTGACGACCAAGTGTGCGCCACTTACGAAAAATACATTCCCGAGCAGAAAAAACTATTGCCTGTACCGACAGGCCGGCTCGCAGCCCTGTTGCCCAAACAACTTATACCGGAAATGCTTCTTGACGATGATTTGCTTGCACATTCGGCAAAAGACAACGACATGGCAATCATTACCATCGGAAGAATATCAGGGGAATTTGCCGATCGGAAGATCACCAACGACTTTTACCTGTCTGACGCAGAACAGAAGATGATCGAAAAGGTGAGCAATGTCTTCCACCGTTCGGGCAAGAAAGTAGTCGTCATTCTCAATGTCTGCGGCGTCATTGAGACAAAGAGCTGGGCCGACAAGACTGACGCCATCGTTTTGGCATGGCTACCCGGACAGGAAGGCGGCAATTCCGTGACAGACATTCTGACCGGAAAAGAAAATCCTTCGGCAAGAATGCCGATGACATGGCCTTTATCCTACAACGATGTTCCATCAAAAGACTATTTCCCGAACACTGACAGTATCAGCGACGAACTGCTGACTGCAAGTATGGACATGAAGACAACTGACAGCATCCGCACTCCGCTCGAAAATTTCGACTATACCAAATATGAGGATGGTATCTATGTGGGTTACCGGCATTACACTACAAAAAACAAACCTGTAGCCTACCCGTTCGGATACGGTCTGAGTTACACAACATTCAAATATGGAAGTCCAAAGGTCACGACTGACGACCAAGGCAACATCACAGTGACCATAGATGTGAAAAATACCGGACATTTTGCCGGAAAGGAAGTCGTGCAGATATATGTCTCTGCCCCCGGAAAGGATATGGACAAACCCGAACGTGAGTTGAAGGGATTTTGCAAGACTCGCAAACTGCAACCGGGAGAAAGCCAAACGGTAAAAATCGAGATTCCCTACAGTTCATTGTCCTCATTCAATGAGAACGACAACCAATGGCAGGTCGAGGAAGGCGAATACAAGATAATGGTGGCACAAAATGCCGCCGACGCCCATCCGATAGCCACGGTCGTAAAGGTAAACGGGAAAGTGGTGGAAAATGTACGCCCATGCCTGTTGGAAGAACAAAAATAACCAGAAGAAGACTATTTCTATGCACAAGACCATGACAATCCTTTTGGCAGGTACCGTTCTCATGATACCTGCCTGCGCTGGGGCGCAAGAGAAAACCAACGCCACCGATAGCGTACCGGAAACGAAAGAAGTGAAAAACCGCAACGTGATGCTCAACGCCTCAAGCGACAACCAGCCACGGCAAATCTCCATCGGACTGCCGGAAAACAAGTCTGCGACCATCTACGAAGACGGCCTGCCCGTCTCCTACAGCATGTGGCCCTGCCTACCCTACCAATACTGGAAGGCGACTACACAACACAGTAGCGTAGGCGTCATGTCACTGGGCGAGAGTGCCATCACCAACGGAGAAGTGAACTACGCCGTATTGTCGAAAACGCGGGAGGGAAGCGAAAAACTTGAAGGCCATGCCAACTACACGACAAACATCTTCAATCTGCAACGCCTTGACCTCTCCATCGCGAGTCCGATAGCCAAGGGATGGTCATTTTCTATCGGAGCATATGCCAACCTTGACCCGGGAAGCAACCGGCTCGCCGATGTGCAATATGCCAACGACATGAAAATCATCAAAGCGGCCGTCACCAAACGGTGGCACGACGGCCGAGGCAAGTTCAACCTCTTCTACCGTTACTCCTACAGCAAAAGTCCAAGCGACACCTATGGCCCGTTTGTCTATGTGGGTGACGGTTCGGTAAAGGAATACAATGGTTTCCGACTGGGACATGACGGATTTCTTCCTGCCAACGGACAGATGCAGTATATAGATGTGATGACAGGCGCGAAAACAGATTTCCAGCGGAAAGATGCCTCTCACTATCTGAACAACAGCGTCACTGCCAATTTCGACTACACGTTTCTTAACGGCATGAACCTCAATGTCACATCCAAATACAGTTATGCCAATGCCCACCACATGATACTGTCGCTCGCCGGTACAGGGCAAGCCACCACAGACAATGGCTACACCTATGCCTACGACTATCAGGGGCACAAGGCTGGTGAAACCTTCACCGGATACTACAATAGCCGATATATGCTGCATGACGTCGGTTTCCAACGTTCCTGGCTTACCACAGCAGAACTGAAGGGAAAGAGCCATAACCAAGCACACAACTGGCGAATAGGAGCCAATCTTTGGTGGGACCGTCAGGGTATCGAAGCCAGCACCGGAGTATATGCCCACACCGTAGAGGCTGACCCTGTATGGCTTCTGCACAACGGAAGTCAAGAGTTTGACGCCAATACAGGCGGAGAATACTACAATACTCACGAAACCAAGTTTGCGCTTTTCCTCTCTGACGACTGGCAGGTGAACCGCAGACTATGGCTTTCGGCCGGTGTCCGTGCAGAGTACTACTCCATTGGGGGACAAAACGCATATGCTTTTGCACAGGCCAATGACCAGACCGCTACTTATACAGAAAACCAACGCACTACCAACTGGAATGTCGCCCAAGGTACAAGAACCCGTTTCTCCAAACAGTGGGTAAACCCCTCCGCTACCATCAACGGACGATACACTATCGCAAAAGGATTCGGTGTATTGGCAGAATACGTCTACTCTATGCAACATCCCAAGTCGGAAGATTTCGCAGGCGCGTACATGCCGGTACTCGATGCCGTCCAGGTCAACTTCGGACGGGCCGGTATATTTTGGAACACACCATGGATGCAGCTGGTCTCGCAGGTGTCGATCATCAAGCAGAGCAATTACAAAAGCCGTACCCAGTTTACCAACCCCAACAACTCATCTGACGTAGCAACTGTTCCCATCACCTACGATGTACAGACTATCGGATGGACGACGGACATTGTGCTCACCCCTTTCAAGGGTTTCAGTTTCCATGGTCTGCTCACCTTGCAAGATCCCAAATACAAGAGATTCGGCATGACAGCCAGTTTTGCCGACGGCACATCGAAGTCATATGATTTCAGTGACAACACAACCACCGGTGTGAGCAAGATGCTCATTGAGCTGGACCCCAGTTACTCGTTCTCCAAGTTCCGTATATGGGCAAGTTTCCGTTACCAGAGCAAACAATACATCAACAAGACCAACTCGCTCTATTTCAACGGACGGTGGGAAACCTTCGGCGGTGTAGACTACAACATGAACAAGCATGTCGCCTTCTCTGTCAACTTCGTCAATTTCTTCAACCAGAAAGGATGTTCGGGAAGTATCGGTGCAGCAGACCTGCTGGAAGACGTATCTGCCTATAAGAACTATGTAATGGCCGGAACCTACATCCGCCCGTTTACCGTAGAGTTTACCACTCGTCTCACACTCTGACACAAAAATAGGATATGGTGTCAGACCGCTCAGCAATGTGACACTGTATCGTCATACAAGTGCGCCACCGCTTCAGCAAAATCCTTTTCCGGAATTCGCGAAGCATGGCGCACTTTCAGTCTGTAATTGTATACGGTCTGCGTAGAGTAATGCAGAAACTTGGCTATACTCACACTGTCGGTGACGCCGAGACACACAAGGGCGTAGATGCGCAATTCCGGACAAAGGGCCTTTTCATCCTCGGGAACAAATCGGGCATCCTCGCGCAACAACCCGTTGAAGCGTTCCACAAAATCGGGATGGGACAGCAGGAAAGCCCTGTCGAAATGGGCAAAGAAATTCTTCAGATATTTGTCAGCCTGCGTATTGGAATTCAGTTCTCGCCTTGCCACATCCGCCTTGCCGGCCGTGATGAGATTATACATTTTCTTCTTGAAATCCTTCACGTCTGCGATATACCTGCTGATGAGTTGGTATACATTGAAGAAATTCCCGTTGCGGTAATCCAGTTCTCTCTTCAGAAGACCGTTGACCCGTACCAATTCTATTTTCAAGGCCTTTTCCTTGTCAATAGAAGTCTGCAGGGACGAGTTGGCCTGTTTTATCTGCTGAAAAAGGGCATCCTTTTGTTTGCCGCGTTTCCTTGCTTTGCAGAAAAGGATTGCGATACACAGCAGTGCCGTCATCAGCAACACGACAACGCCATATATTCCATAAGTCTTGTAGCGAAGTTCCTTTTGATACTGGCGTATAATGGCCGTCTGCGCTTTCGCCAATTCGAGACTGCGCAGATTGTCGTTAAACGTCTTTGCATTGTCCGAACACAACATCACATACCGTAAGGCCCTTTCGGTATCGAGATGGAGATAGGGAGTATTGACAAGATAGAGCAAAGCGCCCGATTCTCTATTGGATGAACGGACATCATTGATCGCCGACATTATCATATTGTGCAAATGGCCCACAGTGTCTTTCCTAAGCCAATAGAGTCTGCCGAGCGCTGCATAGATCATTGCCGCCTTGACAGACGGGCGGGGAGTGAAAGACAATTCCCGTTCCAGCGACTTGACATTGTTCTTGCAGGCTGTTATCGACTCATAATACAGGTGCAGCCCCGATTCTTGGGGAAGATAGCGCCCATATTCATCCCAGACCTGTTTTCTTCGCCCGTCTATTCGCGATACAGGGTCGGTATAATGTGTTCTGTTGGCATATTCTATCATCAATACTGCCATATTGGGACGGACCCTTTCCGGCATACGGGTGATAGTCCCGAGACTGTCAATGCTGCGGCCAGCCAAAACGTTGTCACCGCCCAGCACCTTCAACATAGCCTTGTCTATTCTGAACTCCAGTTCGGTATCAGCCATACCATGGGCTTTGGCCAGCTCTATGCCCCGGTCGGCATAGCGGTCGGCCGAGTCAGGACAAAATTTCTGATAAACCCGATAGAGATTTTTGTAGCAGTCACACCGTTCCTCCACACTACTACCAGAATTGTACATCTTTTTCAGCATCGCTATTTCTGCCAGTTTCTGACGGTCGGCCTCATGACAGGCAGCAACAGCGGAGTCGAGCCGCTGTAAGTCTTTCCCTATATTTATCTGGCCGTAAGCACAAAAGGGCAACAGCAGGAGAAATATCGTGCAGACAATGATAAGTCGTTTCATGACTGAATGCATGCAAAAACCATACCACAAAACGACATATACGCAGACAGGGCATATACGCAGACAGACTGACGTCTGCTCGCCTCGTCATTATACAAAGGTCTTGCATCAAGCAACCGAGACCATCATACGCAATGACAAAAACAAGAAAGAAGGAGAAGTGTCAGTTGTTCAAATTCTTGCGTACACAACTTTGGTTGCGCCGCTGGCAATACCGTTCGCACTGCATGCAGATGTCATAGCCAAGCATGGCCCCAAGAATAAAGTCTTCTTCCGGAGTCAGTTCGTTGAGCGGCCGGGTGACAATGAGCCGAATCGCATCGAGACACTCCTTACGACCGAAAAATAGATTGAGGCGGTCGTTGCCGACCGGCTGTACGATATAACTGATGTTCTGATGTTGCAAGCGTTGTATGGCAAACTGCTCATATTTCTTGTTGAACGTGAAAAGTACCATACGACGGACTCCCTTCTGGTATTCGTAGATATGGTTCATCAGGACTTTCATGTCGACGGGGTTGATATCTGCTTGCATCATGTCTGTTGGCTACTGTTGTTTATCACTGCAAATGTACGACAATCTACTCCACCATACAATACCTAAAAAATATGAATTGCGCTGCAAGGAGGAACCTGCGTTTCTCCTTGCAGCGCAATCGTGTCACCCGTACCCTACTCCATCCTTTGCAAAGAAGAGAAAGGCACGGTAAAAAATGTCATCAATATCCGAAGATTTCCTCTGTGGTCAATCGACGGATAGGGCCAATCTTCTCCAGACCCTTGATATCGAGGTTCTCCTCGTCACCGAGAATCAAATAGCGGTAAGGCTTTTTAGCCATCGTCTCTTGCTCGAATTTCACAATGTCTTGCAGCGTAATGGCGGGAAGGGCGTTATACACCTTTTCGTCTATACTATAGTCAATACCAAGACGCTTTGCTGTCAGATACTCATTGATGATATCAAACTTGACGGTGCGGGCTGAAGCCAACCGCTTCGTCAGAGCCTGCTTTGCCAGATCGAAGGCCTTTTCAGACTGGGGTATTGTGTCGATTATCTCGTTGAACGTATGGATGCAGTCCATCATCTTGTCATTTTGAGAGATGATGTATGTATTGGCCGTTTCGGGATCGGACAATCTCCAGGGAGTATTGTAACTGGCTGAAGCGCTATAGGCAAGACCACGGCTCTCACGCAGTTCCTGGAACACGACAGTATTCATACCACCACCATAATACTCGTTGAACATCGAAATGACAGGAGTATGCTCGGCAGTCCATTTGCGACCTTCGTTGTGGAACTGTACCATATAGATATTCTTGGCCTTATAAGGTGCGAGATACACTTCATTGACCGGAGTCTGCTCATAAGTATAGGGTCTGCCTGTGGGTACTGCCTGCAGTTTCTTTGCAGTCTTGTGGGCTTTGTCCATCACAGCAGCAAAGTCCTGCACACTCGACGGACCACAATAGAGCAATGTATGCTCATATTTGGAAAGCCCCTTGATGAGATCAACGAGCTGCTGCGGATCGCGACTACGCAAATCAGCGACAGAAGGTACATTGAGAGCATCATTATACTTACCAAACATACCATATTTCAGCAGACGGCTGAAATTGGCATTTTGATTGAGTTTGTTGTCATTGCGGTATTTCTCTATCTGATCAACATAACTTGCATAAGCAGCCTTGTCAACCTTGGCATTGGCCAGGAAGTTCTCCATAAGAGACACTGCCTCCTTCATGTTTTCATTGAGACCGCTGAGTCGTACCGTTGTTGAAGTAGAACCTACATTGATGCTCATGGAGCAAGCCAACTTGTAGAATTGCTGCTTGAGCTGTACGGCGCTCATTTTGTCTGTTCCGAGGTAATCGAAATATTCCGCAGCCGGAGAAAGCCACTTGTCTGCCTCGTCACCAAACTCAAAGTTATATACGGCGGTGAAAAGGCCGTTGGTAGCATTCTTGACATACAGCACGGGAAGACCCTTCTTCGTGGTATAATGGGTAAGGTCACGCTTGAAATCAACAAATCGAGGCTGGATGGGTTCTACCTTGGAACTGGATATCTCCGTAACAAAATCGCTCTGCTTGTCACGATTGGCAGGGATACCTGTAATCTGCGGTTTGTCTATCTTCTTCTGTGAAGGGTCTTCACCCTGACGCTTGTACACAGCAACGTAATTGTCACCGAAATGACGCTTGACAAAATCCACAATCTGCGCCTTTGTCATATGAGAGATACGGTCGAGACTTCCCACTGCGTCGCTCCACTCCTGTCCGTTGATGAATGCATTGACAAAAGCATCGGCGCGGTTGCGATTATCGTCCATCATCGTGTAGTACTGCAACTTGATGTTGCTCACTACAGAGGGCAGCAGGTCGTCAGAGAAATCGCCGCGTTTGAATTTTTCTATTTCTGCCAACATAAGATCCTTCACCTCATCAAGCGTCTGACCCTCATTGGGCATGCCGAAAAGAAGAAACGTAGTATACTCGCTCATGGCATCCATACCTGCACCGGCACTCATACACTTCATCGGCTGGTTGAGATTGATATCAAACAGTCCGGCAACACCATTACTGAGCATATTGGAAATAACGTTGAGCGTGTCATTCTGTAGCGATGCTGCACGGTCAAACTTCCACCCCACCATGATATTCTCTGCTTCAAGGCCAATAACCGCCGTGTCGGTATGCGCAGTCAAGTCTTTCACCGGAGCATAAGACGGAATGGTAAGATTGGGATTTTTCTTCCAACCGCCGAAATACTTGTCGATAATGGCGATTACTTGATCAGGATCGAAATCACCGGCCATGCAGATAGCCACGTTGTTGGGCACGTAATATTGGTTGAAATAATTCTTGATATTGACAATCGAAGGATTCTTCAAATGTTCCTGCGTACCGATTGTGGTCTGCGTACCATAAGGATGGGTGGGGTAAAGTTTTGCATTGAGGGCAGCCCACTCCTTGCGGTTGTCCTTAGCCAAACCTATATTATACTCTTCGTATACGGCCTCCAGTTCGGTATGAAAGCCTCTGATGACCATATCCAGGAAACGGTCTGACTGTATACGCGCCCAATTTTCCACCTCGTTGGAAGGAATGTCCTCCGTATAGCAGGTCACGTCATTGCTGGTATAGGCATTGGTACCGATGGCTCCGATGCACGACATGAGTTTGTCATACTCGTTGGGGATATTGTACTTGGCGGCCAACTGTGAGATACTGTCTATCTCATGGTAGAAAGCCTTGCGTTTGGCAGGGTCGGCGATATGGCGGTACTGTTCGAAACGATTCTGAATAGAGTCAAGCAATGGAGCTTCACGCACTGGGTCAGAAGTACCAAAACGATGTGTACCCTTGAACATCAAGTGCTCCAGATAGTGTGCCAAACCCGTTGTTTCGGCCGGATCGTTTCGACTACCCGTACGCACAGCGATGTACGTTTGGATACGTGGAGTCTCCTTGTTGACAGAAAGGTACACCTTCAGTCCGTTGTCAAGCGTATAGATACGGGCATTGAGTATGTCGCCCGGCACGCTTTGATAGGTGTACGTCTTTGCCTGGGCCCCGCAGCCGATGGCCAACAGGCAAGATGCAATAATAAACCTGATTTTCATATATTATATATAATGTATTGTTTTGTTTCTACAATATCACAATCCACGTGCTTTGTAGATTTTATCCTTGGCATCATTGATTTCCTGAAATTTCTTTTCAGCCGATCGCCGCACATCCTCACCCAACGTTGCCACACGGTCAGGATGGTGCTTAAGAGCCATAGCACGATAAGCCGCTTTCACCTCATCATTGGTAGCCGAAGAAGATATACCCAAAACCTTGTAGGCTGCCTCAAGACTATCAGCGCTGTCGCCCATAGAAAGCATACTGTTGAAATCGGCTTGAGAGATTCCAAGACCTGTCGAAACGAAACGTAAGGCATCCATTTCTTCCACAGGAACTTGCCCGTCGGCCTTGGCAATGACAACAAGATAGTTGAACAACTGCAGACGCTGTTCGTAGGCCAGATGGTGGGATATCTGCGCACAAGCCTCACTGATGGTTGCCTTGTAACGGCTGGGCCCCATCATGTCTTGCTGTTGGAACAGACGATGCATGATCTGCTCGCCCTCATGTACTGCCACTTCACCAAAATTCTGACGTAGGAACGCACGCACTGTTTCCATCTCGGAGTGCATGACACGCCCGTCTGCCTTGACAATGTATGAAGACAGAACAAGGAGGGAAAAAAGGAAAGAATTGCGTTGTCCCTCATAGCGTTGTTGCTCATTGTCGGGAGCCCCCTCATACTCGCGGTTGACATACGCACCTGCATCATCAGTTCCACTCTTCAGGGCTTTGTCAAAAATCCACCCCAACGCAAATCCGGCTAAAGCACCCAACGGTCCTCCATGACAAAAGCCAAGAAATCCTGCTATCCATTTCATATCGTACGGTAGTTATTGTTGATTATAATTGCACCTAATAGCGGTACACCAATATTATAAAAATAAGACATTATTATAAATAAGATACAAAAGTAGCGCATTTTGTATAAGACACCGTCACGCACACTACTAAAAAAGCGTAAAAACACCAATTTGCGACGATGAAAAAAAATAAATTGGTATGATTTGTAGTTCGTACCAAATTGTTTTTTCATCGTCACTTTATAGGTCTGTATACATCGGTATGTCCTGCAAAAAAGAACATGACCCGCTGGCATAGTCAACCTTGCAACAATAATGCTGCAGACCATTGCTGACCACAAGATAGTCTACGTGCAAAAGCAGGTTGTAAGCCATCACTTGATCAAACACTTGCTGCGTGATTGCCACAGACGGCGCCTTGTACTCCACTATCATCCGCGGACGAAGGTCACGCCCATAAAGGACACTGTCCGCCCGCAACGGTTTGTTGCCGATTTTCAGCGCCACCTCATTGGCCAACAATGCCATCGGATAACCTTTGTACTCCATCAAGAAATGCACAAAATGTTGTCTCACCCACTCCTCCGGTGTCAACGATACATACTTGCGACGCAATACGTCGAGCACCAACGGACGCTCCTTCGTACCCGACAATTTTATGGCGAAGGGGGGAAGATTTAATTGAATCATTTTATTACCTTTGCAAACATACATCGGTACGGCAGGTCCGCCTGTTACCGGAAATGGGGTTTAGCATACAAAGTTACCCTATTTCGGACAGAAGGCAAAACAACAGGGCAATATTTTGCGCCGCCATACCCCACCCGATGTAAAACCGACAAGCACATCTTATGGCAGAAAAGAAAACCACCGCTACGTATGACGCTATCATGCGCGACCTGAAGGCCGGGAAATACGCCCCTGTATACATACTGATGGGGGAAGAGTCCTACTACATCGACAAAATCACCGACTATATTGCCGACCATGTACTCGAACCTGACGACCGCGACTTCAACCAAACCATCATTTTCGGGGCTGACGTGACAGCAAGCCAAGTGGCCGACTCCGCCAGAGCATACCCCGTAATGCCGGCACAACACCGCGTAGTCATCGTCAAGGAGGCCCAGGGCCTGCAGTCTCTCGATGCTCTCGAGAAATACATGGAACATCCAGTTGACTCTACCGTTCTCGTCATCTGCTACAAGAACGGCACTATAGACCGAAGAAAGAAAATTATCGGCAAGGCAGACGCTGTAGGCATAGTCTTTGAAAGCAAGAAAAAGAAAGAATACGAACTGCCCAACTTTATCACGAACTATCTCAAGGCCAAAAAAGCAAGCATTGACAACAAGGCGGCCGAAATGATTGCACAATCAGTCGGTGCTGATCTGCACCGCCTCATCTCCGAACTTGACAAACTCCTCATCGCCCTCCCCCAGGAAGACAGAAGAGTGACACCCGAACTGGTAGAACAACAAATCGGCATCAGCAAAGATTTCAATGTTTTCGAACTGCGAGATGCCATCATCGAAAAAGACATACTCAAGGCGAACAGAATAGTAAATTATTTTGACAAAAATCCAAAAGCAGGATCATTGTACTCATTCCTCCCGATGCTCTTCAATTTCTTCCAAAATCTGATGGTGGCACACTACGCACCAGACAAAAACAACGAACGTGCCCTTGCCGCCTATCTCGGACTAAAAAATTTATGGGGGGTAAGAAGTTATATGACCGGGATGAGAAATTACACCGCGAGAAAAACATTACAGATAATTTCCAAACTACGCGATATCGACGCCAAAAGCAAGGGAATAGACAACCCCAGCACCTCTGCCGGCGACCTGATGAGGGAACTTATCTTCTACATCACCCACTAAAATTGCCCCTTTTCGCCCTTCCATTTATCTATTTGCCGACTTTTCAGAGAGCAAAATATCAGGTCTAAACCTCCGTCAAAAGAGCAGTTTAGGCCTTTTTTCAGGCTTCAAAACTTGCGATTTTCGAACGCGCAAGACCACATTTCAGATTCCGGGATTTTTGTCGATTTTTACAGAATCCTCCCTATCGGAATTTACATTTATACTTTATTAGCATTTCAGTCTTCAAAGTTCCAATGTTCAACACTTGTATATTTGTTGATTATTTACAAATTTATAATTGTTGATTTTGTATTTTGTAAAGTAATGCAGGGCGCTTGATTTGTATATTCAAAATCAAAATTCTGATGTTCAGAAAGCCAAATGTATATGTATACAAGCCTTACATTTATATATAACTACATCATTACAAGTGTTTTACACGAATGTTTAGAACAAAAGGTTTTGTACTTTTAGTCGTTCTACGCCTCAATTACACAGAATTCAAACACCAAAATCAATATATTTATATATGTAACAAGAAGATTAATAAGTATTTACGACATATTGCCAAACCATTACTTTTATATAAGAAACACCGAATACGAATACTATCTTCAACAATTTACATTTCTACAAGCCGACCGTCATCAACGTTTACAAATATAAAAATACAAATCAACAATATCAAAAACAAAATCTTGTAAACTACGATATGAAATTCGAAAAAATATATTTAACTTTGTAAAGTCTCCCAAAAACACCGTCGCAGGACGATCTTCGCTTCATAAAGACAACTTTCAACAAAATCCAGACAACAATGAAAGACAGGATCAAGAAACTGATGGAGTCTCTCCACATGACCCAACAGGTGTTCGCCGAACACATCAATATATCGCCCGCCTCCCTTAGCAGCATCTTCACCGGACGCACACGCCCTACCCTCACCACTGTTGAGGCTATCAAGAGCAGCATACCCAACATCTCGACTGACTGGCTGATGTTCGGCAGTGGCCCGATGTATATCGGAGAAAACGATGGTCAGCAGAAGCAAGACGAGGCAGCACCAGAACAGCAGGAGCAACATCAGGCCAGCGGACAACAACCCACCGCGCCATCCATAGAGACCACTCCCCGCCCTACCGACATAACATTCCGCACACAGGAAAATACCACACAAAACGTGCCTACAGAAAGAGTAAAATATATTGACAAACCACAACGCAAGATTACCGAAATAAGAATATTCTACGATGACCAAACTTGGGAGACATTCGTTCCTCAGAAATGAGCCGCAAATTCATCCTTACAACAAACGTCCCGAAACACAGTTCCGACTACCCTCCCCTACCTCTTCCCCATGGAAAACGTCACTTTGATACGATGGTTATATGAGGGAAAATCCGTAACTTTGCTATCTGAAAAAAGTAAAAAGCCCAACGAATACATCATAATAAGATATGAGCAAAGGAAAATTGGCCAAATTCGCCGACATGGAAAGATACGAGAACGTGTTCCAGTACCCGTTTTCAGTCATCGAGAACGTTCCGTTTGAAATGAAAGGCAAATGGCACGAGCAATATTTCGGCAACGACAACCCTATCGTCCTGGAACTGGGATGCGGACGTGGAGAATACACCGTAGGATTGGCAAAGATGTTTCCCGACATCAATTTTGTCGGTGTAGACATCAAGGGAGCCCGTATGTGGACAGGAGCAACGGCTGCACTGAATGAAGGACTGAAAAACGTGGCCTTTCTCCGTACAAACATTGAGATCATCGACCGGTTCTTCTCCAAAGACGAGGTACAGGAAATATGGCTCACATTCAGCGACCCGCAAATGAAGAATGTACACAAACGCCTGACCAGCACCTTCTTCATGGAACGTTACCGCCACTTTCTGGTAAACAACGGCATCATACATCTCAAGACCGACTCCAATTTTCTTTTCACCTACACCACCTACATGGCCAAGAAGAACAGCCTTCCCGTACTTTTCCGTACCGAAGACCTCTACCATACCGACGGACTTGACGAGGAGACACGCAGTATTCTCGGCATACAGACCTACTACGAAAGCCAATGGATAGAACGCGGCCTCAACATCAAATACATGAAATTCTATCTGCCTTCAGAAGGGACACTGAACGAGCCCGACATAGAGATACCACTTGACGACTACCGCAGTTATAAGCGTCCCAAACGCAGTTCACTGACGGTTGGCAAATAAACAAGACCACACCCAAGAACGTACAATAACATTCCATATGACACTATATCCCAAACTGATTACCGATGCCCTGTCAACGGTCATCTATGCCGGAACCAAGAATAACCTCGTAGAGAGCGGAATGGTAGCCGACAATCTCCATATTGACGGTATGAAGGTATCCTTCTCGCTCATCTTCCCGAGAGAGACCGATCCTTTTCTGAAGTCTACCGTCAAAGCCGCAGAAGCAGCCATACACTACCACATATCTGACGAGGTCGACGTGACCATCACCACCGAGTTTACATCGAAACCCCGCCCGGAAGTAGAAAAACTACTTCCACAAGTGAAGAACATCATTGCCGTCAGTTCGGGAAAGGGCGGAGTAGGCAAAAGCACCGTGGCGGCCAACCTTGCCATTGCCCTTGCACGGCTCGGATACAAGGTGGGACTCCTTGACGCAGACATTTTCGGACCTTCCGTGCCCAAAATGTTCGACGTAGAAGACGGACGCCCCTATGCCGTCAACAAAGACGGACGCGACCTCATAGAACCCCTCGAGAAATACGGCGTGAAAATCCTAAGCATCGGTTTCTTTGTCAACCGTGATACGGCCACGCTTTGGCGCGGCGGCATGGCCTCAAATGCGCTCAAGCAACTTATCGCCGATGCCGACTGGGGCGAACTCGACTATTTCATCCTCGACACGCCTCCCGGAACCAGCGACATACACCTCACTCTTCTCCAAACACTCGCCATCACCGGAGCCGTCATTGTCAGCACGCCACAAAGCGTGGCGCTCGCCGATGCACGAAAGGGTATCGACATGTACCAGAACGACAAAGTGAACGTCCCTATTCTCGGACTGGTGGAAAACATGGCATGGTTTACTCCCGCAGAACTGCCCGAAAACAAATACTACATATTCGGCAAAGAGGGGTGCAAGAACCTTGCCCGAGAGATGAACGTCCCCCTGCTGGCCCAAATCCCCATCGTACAGGGCATCTGTGAAAGCGGAGACAGCGGCAAGCCGGCAGCCCTCGACAGTGAGACTGCAACCGGACTGGCCTTCATCAATCTGGCACAAGCCGTAGTCACCGTCACCAACCGACGCAACAAGGAACTGTCTCCGACAAAGATTGTCAAGACCAAGTAACTTCTTTGCATCCGCAAGAGCAAAAAAATCCACACGGCGCTTGTCTGCCATTGACAAGCGCCGTGTGGATTTTTTCGTCACCCTGTGTTTTCCTGAAGAGCGGTCACCAGTTCATGATTCTTCGCAAGAACGGCAACAGTTCGTCCGCCATCAACTGTTGTTGGGCCTTGCTCGGATGTCCACTGGCCCCGTAACCGAGACTTCCGGTCTGCGGCGTAAAGTCAAAACGGTATATATCCCGGTCACCCTTTTTGCCGAAGTCCTTGCAGATACAGTCCAGTACGTCCTTCACCATTTCGTTTTCCTTCTGTCCCAACATCGGTCCCGAGAGCAGGACGATTTTGGCCTTGGGGTAATACGAGCGCACTGTCGCGAGAAACATACGATAGTTTTTCTCATAGAGACCGACGTCATACCCGGGCGTCGAGAAATCGTTGGTACCAAGATTGATGCAGACCAGTTGAGGCTGATACTTTGAGAAATCCCATTTTTCGTCATGCCGGTTGAACAAGGTATAGCCGTATTGCCACGGCATGCAGTCCACCGAGCCTTTTCCCGGTCCGTTGTAATTACGGTACATTCCTATGCCGCTACGCGAGATGGAAGTATGCAAGGCACAAAGACTGTCGCTCACAATATTGGCATACGTCAGGAAATGGTTTTCCGTGGCATCCTCGTACGGGTCTGCACCATCGGTACTCTCCACACCATAGCCGCAGGTGATGGAGTTTCCGATAAATTCGATCTTTCTTTCCGACAATGCGGGAGATTCTACCAGACGGCATCCCGGATCAAGAACAAAACCTCTAAACTCCGGTTCGCGGAACAGACCTTCAATCACATACATCAGCCGTACCTGGTGTACGCCTTTCGGCAAAGCCGTGGCGATATTGACCACAGAGTCGCAGGCCGCCTCAAACGCCACTTTAAAAGGAGCGGAACCGTCTACCTGTGCCATGAAAAATCCGGTGTGCGGGCGGCACATCATCCGCAGCGACGTTCCTTCAAAACGTGCCATGATTGCCGTCCCGGGGAAATTAAACCTCGCTACCCCCTTCTTGGCAAAACTCACCCTTCCCACATACTGTATCGCAGGATCTTCAGCAGAGACGACCGTACCTTCTATCGGGAGCGTATGCGATGCAAAAGCCACTGCAGCAAATGTGCTGAACAGTATCGAAGCCATATATCTTTTTATCATAAAATCATTCATTTAGCGTAGATAAAACATTCTCAGCGTGTCTCTGTCTTGACGACAGGAAACCCTTGTTCTGCCCAGGCAAGATATCCGCCTTGCATATCCACGACATGCAGTCCTGCCGCCATCATCTTTTGAGCAGCGTCGTGACTTCGGCGTCCGCTCCGGCAATAGACATAGTAAGTTTTGGCTTTGTCGAGCCGCTCCATACCTTGCACAAATTTTTCCGTATCGAGCCAGTCGAGCGACACTGCCCCCGACAGATGGCCTTCGGCATACTCGTCCGGACGACGGACATCGAGTACGACTGCGGTACTGTCGGCCTGTACGCTCTTTTGAAAATCTGCCGGAGCCAACACTTGTATCCGGTCATTGGCGTCACACGACGAGACACAAAGTCCCATAGCGGCCATTGCAGCAATCATCTTATGTTTCATTTTCTATCATTTATGGCGTGTTCTATAAGTCTGCGACGGAAATCCATCCGAACCCGTCTGAATACAAAAGTACAGAAAAAGTGCGACATGTCCATTTCCCTTTCTGTATATTTTCATCCACCGATTTCCGCTTTCGGCGAAATGTCGTACCTTTGCACTCCACGACAGAAACGAAATTTCATACATAATATGTCAAAAGTAAAAATCAGCACCGACAAGGGCGATATCATCGTCCGTCTCTACGACAAGACTCCTAAACACCGCGACAACTTCATCAAACTCGCAAAAGAAGGATATTTCGACGGCACACTGTTTCACCGCGTCATCAAAGATTTCATGATACAGGGCGGCGACCCGGAAAGCAAGAACGCGCCGGCCGGAAAAATGCTGGGGGCTGGTGGCCCTGGATACACCATCGATGCAGAGATTCTCTCTCCCGAACTTTTCCATAAGCGGGGAGCCTTGAGTGCCGCAAGACTCGGCGACGAGGTCAATCCGAAGAAGGAGAGCAGCGGCAGTCAGTTCTACATCGTATGGGGAAAGGTGTACAAACCTGCAGAACTCAAGCAGATGGAACGCCAAATGGCCATGCAGCAAGAACAGGACATCTTCAACCGGTTGGTCGGCGAGCACCGCTCGGAAATCATCACTCTTCGCAAGAACCGCGACCGCGCTGCCCTTCAGACACTGCAAGACCAACTGACCGAAGAGACCAAACGTCTCTGCCAAGAAGCGGGAAAGCCCTCGTTCACACCGGAACAGACCGAGGCTTATACCACCGTCGGTGGCACACCCTTTCTCGACAATGCCTATACCGTGTTCGGTGAAGTGGAAGAAGGTCTTGATGTCGTAGAAGCCATACAGAACAGCGAGACCTCACGCGGCGACCGCCCGAAAGAAGACATCAGTATGCAGGTCACCGTTGTGGAAGAATAGATTCCAATATAAGCAGAAACCACTTGCAAATACTCTACGCAAGTGGTTTCTTCTTAAGATTTCTGCTGTATAATCTCCTCCAGCGCACTACTCAACTGGTCTGGACAACTCGTATCCTTCATTCCGCAAAGCGTACCTTTCAGTCTTGTGACGACATCCTCGGCCCGCATGCCGACCACCAATTGTGACAACCCGCTCAAGTTGCCGTTGCATCCTCCAGTGAAAGAGACACTCTGTATGACATTGTCATCGTCTACCGTCAAATCAATCAGACGACTACATGTACCTTTTGTGTGATATTCCAAATGTTTCATATTGCTATTGTATTTTCGTCCGACAAAGTTACGACAAAAAAAGAAGAGAGAATGTGTATTCGGTGACTTTTCCGTATCTTTGCACCCTTATGCAGACAAAGGAGAACCCGCGCAATATATCCGCAATGCCACCATTCACCCAAGCGCTACTCTTTTGGTTTCAGGAAAACAAGCGTTCGCTACCTTGGCGTGAAACCAAAGATCCCTACGCCGTATGGTTGAGTGAGATTATTCTTCAGCAGACACGAGTCAGTCAAGGACAAGCCTACTGGGAGCGGTTCATGCGTGAATATCCCAAGGTAGAAGATCTTGCCGCCGCCAGCGAAGACGATGTACTGCGGTTGTGGCAGGGCCTCGGATACTATAGCCGCGCCCGCAACCTACTCGCCGCCGCCCGACAGATTGTCGGCATGGGACACTTCCCCGACACCTACGACACCATCCGCGCCCTGAAGGGAGTCGGTGACTACACCGCAGCCGCCATTGCCTCCATCGCTTTCAATCTTCCCTCTGCTGTGGTCGACGGCAATGTATACCGCGTACTTTCCCGCTATTTCGGCATTGACACCCCCATCGATACCACGAAAGGGAAAAAGGAATTCACCTCTTTAGCCCAATCGCTGCTACCGACAGACAACGCATCTGCCTTCAACCAAGCCATGATGGATTTCGGGGCCACACAATGCACGCCCAAGTCACCCGACTGCACTGCCTGTCCTCTGTCTGCAACATGCGAAGCGTTGCGCACCAAACGGACAGACGAACTGCCCGTCAAACAAAAGACCCTATCCGTCAAGACCCGTCACCTCACTTACATCTACATCCGACATGACGGCATGACGGCCATCCACCGCCGAGGGAAAGGTGACATCTGGGCCGGACTATGGGAGCCCTACAACGCATCCATCTATGAGAGTGCATCCCCTACATCACCCGAAGAGATAGCACAAATCATCTCTAAGATATCTCCCAACGGTCGCGCAGTTCCTCTTGTCACAGGCCTCAAGCATGTACTTACCCATCGCATTCTGATAGCCGACTGCTATCTACTGCAGACAGACATTCTACCGTCACTCCCTTCCGACTATATATGGATTGAAGAAAACGACATCGACAAGTACGGTATTCCTCGTCTTATCGAGATTTTTTTGGAGAAACTGGGTAAAAGGCCATGAAAACGAGCATAAAAATGCGTACCTTTGCACACCTTTATAAAAACCATACTTTCAAATTCTGAACCCGCCCTCATACAAAGGATAACGTGCAATGAAAAAATCAAGCAACGAGATTGACATGCTTCATGGGCCTCTGCTCATGAAAATTCTCGTTTTTGCCTTGCCCTTGGCAGCAAGCAGCATACTTCAGCAATTGTTCAATTCTGTCGACGTAGCCGTAGTGGGACGGTTTGCCAGTAGCCAGGCCTTGGCCGCCGTCGGAAGCAATGCTCCCGTCATCAGCCTGCTTATCAATCTCTTTACAGGACTGTCCATGGGCGCCAACGTCATCATCTCCAACCACATCGGGCAGAGAGACGAACGGAGCATACGCGATGCCGTCAACACGATAGGCCTGGTATCCATCATATCGGGACTACTGCTGCTTGTCGTGGGCATCGTCGTTTCACGCCCCATCCTGACCATGATGGACACGCCACCCGACGTACTCGACATGGCCGTGACCTACCTTCGTATATTCTTTTTGGGCATACCGTTCTTCATGATTTTCGATTTCGGTTCTGCCATACTCCGCAGCCGGGGCGACACACGCCGACCACTGTATATCCTCGTCATTGCCGGCATAGTCAACACTGTGCTCAACCTTGTCTTCGTCATCTGCTTCCACATGGGAGTGGCAGGCGTAGCCATTGCTACCGACATCGCCAATGCCGTGAGCGCAGCGCTCATCGTGATGTTGCTCATGCACGAACCCGAACCGTACCGTCTGCACTTGAAGAACATGCGTATCAAGTGGATTGAACTGCGCCGCATGATGCAGATCGGTATTCCGGCCGGTATGCAGGGTATGGTATTCTCCATCTCCAACGTTCTGTTGCAGTCCGCCATCAACGGCTACGGTTCATCGGCAGTAGCCGGTTCGGCCGCTGCACTCAATTTCGAATACTATTGCTATTTTCTGATTTCAGCCTTCAATGGCGCTGCCATCAGTTTTATCGGACAAAACTACGGAGCAGGAAAGAACGACCGTGTACAGCGCATCTTTTGGATATGCATGGGCTTGGGCTTCGTTTCCTGCGCCGGACTCAACGCACTGTTTGTTCTGGGCGGCCATTTCTTCCTCAATCTGTTCTCTACCAGCGAGAGCGTACACTACTACGGTATGATACGTATGAAGGTAGCATTGGCCACACAGTCCATTGCCTGCAGTTATGAAATATCCGGTTCGGCACTGCGCGGCATGGGCAAGTCGATGACACCCACACTGCTCACCATCTTCGGAACCTGTTTTCTCCGTATCGGATGGGTATTTCTGCTCTGCCCGCTCCACCCCGGATTCACGTTCCTTCTGACCGTATATCCTGTATCGTGGATTGTCACGGGAATACTTGTAGGTACGGCCTACGCCCTGCACTGGCGCAAAGTGCGGCGCGCTGAACGCGTCTGCACGGTATGCGCATGATACCATACAGACGCAGGCTTGTCATACGAAGAGGTCGCGATGCGGCATCTTTGACCCGTACTTTTTCCTAAGTTTTTCAAACAAGACCATAGTGTCTTTCGAGAAACCGTGTCCCTTCCAGGTACTTGTGTTCGTGATCAGTATCCAGCACTGTCCGTCAGCGTAACGCAGTACAATGGCACTTGTACCCGACAGCGAACCTGTACGCACCCACGGTCCTTTGGTCGGAGTGAAATTCCATCCCAAAGAAAAACTACCATCGGCCATCGGTTGGGTCATCAGCGTGACACTGTTTTTATCAAGGATGTCGGGCTTGCCGGACAAAAAATCGATTGCCGCAATCAGCCGGCTCAGTTCTGCAGCCGATGCGCACCATGCCCCCGCGCCGGCGAGACGCGGAATATCGTTCTCCCCATAGCATTTTTCTACCAGCCTACCGCTATTGTTGTACTCATAGACCGGTTCAGAGCCCTTGTGCATGTAGTACCTTACCTCATTGGGACGACGGTCTTTGTAGTAATTGCCTGCAATATGGAAGTCGTAGCATCCTGCCGGATGCAATACTTTGTCTTGCATAAACTGTTCATAACTCATTCCCGACCGTTTCTCAATGATCATCGAGAGCAGCGTGTAACCCAAATTGGAGTAGCAAGACGACGTGCCGGGCGTATACCCAAGGTGTCGCCGCAACAGTATGCGCAGCAATGTATGGTGGTCGGGCGGCGTAGCAAGACGGTTCTGCATGATGATGTAGCGCGTGGAGAACATCGGGTCGCCGGCATAGTTGGTGAAACCCGCCTTGTGACGGAGCAGTTGCTCGACAGTGATGTCGAAGTAGCGTTTGTCCTTGATGACATTGGTATATGCCGTATCGTTGAGTATTCCCTGCGGACCGAACACATGGTCTGTCAGCCGTACACGCCCCATCTCGCGCAGTTTCATGATGCCGACGGCCGTCACCAGTTTCGAGACCGACGCCATACGCATGATGTGCGACGGCTCCATGGCAACACCCTGCTCTTTGTCGGCCCATCCGTATCCGCGTGCATAGACCAGCGAGTCGCCACGCGATATGGCCAACTGCGCCCCGTTAAGTTCCCATCGGCGCAGATAGCGTTCCATGATGGAGTCTACCTCATGAAACTTCGGGCACATCGTGCGGGCATTCGTCAACGAGTCGTTGATATGAGCCTTTGGCAATGCGGAGACCAGCGTCTCCTCAGTTTCTACCGTACACCGCTTGCACATCTTCACCGTGAGCGGCACACCTATAGCAAATATTAGTATTGCGGAAAAGAGGCGTTTGTATTTCTTTTTCAGTCTTCTTCCCATTCCTTTTCTTTTTGTTTCTCTTTCTGCACACAAAAACTTGTCACGGACGGATATACACCTTCCGTGACACTATGCTCACATTCTTGACCGTCAAGCGCATTGCACTTTAGATGAATTTTCGACATCTGGCCGAACATCTTCAGGAGATTCAAGCCATTTTGCGACATTTCTGATAAGACAAAGATAGTCATTATCAGTGAGAAAGAAGCAGAAAACAATTGATTTTTGATTGTAAAATCTTAAATCAATAATTCAACAACGCCCACATGGCTACTTGACATATTCCGATAGCGACATACCAAGTATCTGGCGGAACGTGCGATTGAAGTTGCTCGGGGGGGGATAGTACAAAAACATTTGAACGAACAAAGTCCAAGACACTTTCCAAATATGGAGAGAGCCTTGGGCTTTTATTCTTGTATAGAGATCGGCTCACTCAACAGTGAGCGTGGTATTATAGAGAAGATTGTGGAGCAATTACTTCAAATACCCCTTTGCCCAATCGCTGACTTCCGTTTCAGACATACCGTTGAGGAGTTTCCCTGCTTCCCATTTCACGTCGGGATAAGCCTTCTTGAAGACCTTCTCGGAGTTCTCTATGCCGCTGCCGCAACGGGAGGTCTTCACCGTCCAGTCGAGGTCGGCGGCGGAATAAGCCTCGGTAGGCTTTATTTCGAAGAGTTCCGCCCCTGTGGCATTGGCAACCTTCTCCGCTGCGGTTTTCGTTGCTCCTGTGGCAGAGAAATAAGCAACAAGCACCTTGGGTGCGGCTTCTTGGTTGGAAACTGCGGCTTCTGTAGAAGCCTTCTTGCCACATGCCATCAAGGACGTGACGGCTGCGACTGTGACTGCAATAAGTGACATGATTCTTTTCATGATTGTATCTGTTATGGTTGGTTGTCAATGATGGTCAGCACCACGTATTCAGATTGTGTACCTATTCGGAACTTACCACCCCAGATGCCCATGCCCGAACTGACATAATAGTGGGTCTTACCTTTCAGTAAATTTCCGAATGCATCTTCGTAAAGAGCATCTGTAATCCAGGATATGGGCCATACCTGTCCGTGATGGGTGTGTCCACTGAATTGGAAATCAATGCCGTTTTGCTCTGCCTCTTCAAGATGGTAAGGCTGATGGTCAAGGAGAATGGTGAAGGGACTTTCCGTAGGCTTCTCTTCCGATTCTACAGAGGCAAGGATTTCCTTTAATGTCTTGCGATGAGCATTCGTACGGTCATCTCGGCCAATGATGCGCAAGTTGCCTATCGTTGCCACGCTGTCCCGCAGCAGGGTGATACCCGCTTCCCGGTAGAACTGTTGCGCCTTGGGTTCGCCACTGTAATACTCATGGTTGCCAAGGCAAGCCAAAACTGGAGCATTGAGCCTATGGAATTCCTCTGCCATATTCTCTTCCAATAATGGGCGCACACTGATGTCAATGATGTCGCCTCCTATCAGAATCAGGTCGGGATGCTCCCCGTTTATTTTATCCACCCACTTCCTGAATTCCTGACGGCGGTTATGATACCCCAAGTGAAGGTCGCTTAGAAGCACTACCTTCACAGTCTCCTTTCCGGAGAAAGGATCTGATAAATCAGTACTTAGACTGATGGCCTTGGTCGTCTTGATTTCCAATGGCACTCTGATTTTGTCCAGATAGTGCATGTAACCATAGCCAAAGACGAAGACCATAAGGGCGAGTATGCCCAGGGCAGAGTATCCGTTGTTGAACAACCATTCTTTCGGGATGAGGTGTGTCCATCTGGCAATGTCCAGCACAAGAAATAGCATCACCAAGTAGAGAAGCACAATGATGACACTGTTGCCCACTTCGTACGTTATCGTTGCCAAATGTAACGGCATCTTCTCAATGGTTCTTGAAAATACCAGGAACATCGTGAGGAAGAGGACTATACAAATTGTTACTACAGTCCATCGCCAACCATGTGAGAATGGCAGCATCTGCCATATGTGCCAAAGTGTGTACCATAGCCCTGCTATAGGCAACACTAAAAATATTATCATCCACATTGTTTTCATCCTACACTTTGTATCTCATCCAAACGGTGTCTCCCATACGCTCCACGGTCTGCAATTTGAGCAAGGTAGCAGGGCGGTCCGGTTCGTCTATGCCGTCAAACACGGCAGCCATGTCACTGCGTCCGTCTATTCCGGGACCGACCATCAGACTCACCTCGTCGAGAAGTCCAGCGTCAAGGAAAGCACCGTTGATGTGACCGCCACCAACGAGGGCGATGCGCTCCACAGCGAACTCTGTATTCAGCATATCCATAGCCTTTTCCAAATCAATGCGGTTCTTTCCTACGGCTATCCAAGAGATACCTTGACGGTCGAGCGTTTCAAAGTATTCCTTCGGACAATCCTCACAAGCGATGACCAACAAAGGCTGACCGTATTGCTCGTTTGCCGGCCAACGGAGTTTGCCGTGCGTGTCAATGGCCACATCATAGCCGGGCTTGCCTTCTGTTGCCTGATGGAAAGCGGTGCGTCCGATAGGCTCGGTTGAGGTGGCAACAAATGGTTCTGGCAATGCGAAATGCATCTGCATGGTCACTCGTCCCTCAATGGTCGTGGGGCAATCGAGTTGTTCCAACGCATCATAGTAAACACTGGAGGAATCAATCTGTTCGGTCATGGCGCAGTCGATGCGACCGTCCACGGATGCCATCATGTGACAGATAATATATGGTTTCATGTCTTTATTGTTCTTTTCTTAATTCATTTGTTCACGCTGCAAAATTACAGCCATTCCGCCAAACTCCCCGTAGATGAATTACGGATAGAATTAAACAAATTACGGCAATGCAGCAAGGCGGACAGATTTGAAACAAGAAAAGCGCTCATAGTGAGCGCTTATAGAATGTGGGATTTTTCGAGTGTTGTTTATCGGAAATCACATACCGATGAGTATTTTTATGTGATGTCTGAAAAGGAGGACGTAGCGTAGCGTATCCTACCCTATCTTGATGACGTATTCGCTCAAGAACGAGGCTCCGGGCTGTAGATGGTTCATCAGGTATTTGTCCTTGAACTTGCCCTTGTAGCCCACATGGTCGTGTACGCCGTACCACGGTTCGATGCAGACAAACGGAGCATGCTTGCCGTAGGGTGTCCACAGACCTACACACGGAGCCTTGAAGTCTACCGTGACAACGGGCTTTCCGTCACCGTCGAGCAAAGCCACGCTGTGCAGTTGGCACTGGTCGATGATGACAGCATCGTCCTTGAAACTTTCTTCGTCGTACTCCCAAAGTCCGTTCTTCGTCGGCAATTCATAGCGGTCGGACACGATGCATCCTTCCACATTGCCATAGATGCGGTCTATGCGGCCTTCGTTGTCAAACTTCATCACGCCGTGCATCGGTTCTCCCTCCTTTTGTCCGGGAACATAGAAGGCGGGATGGGCACCGATCTGGAAATGCATCTCCTTGTTGTCGGTATTGTGCACGTGCCAGATGACGTGTATCTCGTTGCGCACCAGTTTGTAGGTGACGGAAAGGACAAACTTGTAGGGATAGCGGCGCAGGGTCTCTTCAGTATCTGACAGCACATAGGTGACACGGTCGTCGGACTGTCTGAGCAACGTGAAGTCGCTGTCACGGGCAAACCCGTGGCGACCCATCTCATAGGTATTGCCCTCCGTACGATACTGTCCCTGCCACAATCCGCAGACGATGGGGAACAAGATGGGCGAATGGCGTCCCCAATACTTATCGTCACCTTGCCACAAATATTCATGGCCTGTATTGTCTTTGATACTCTGGAGTTCCGCCCCGAGGGAAGAGACCTCCACTTGTAACATGTCGTTTTTCAACTGTTCCATATCATTGTTCTTTTGTTTCGCGGCAAACATTCTGCGCCACGGGCCGCAATCTTGCGGCCAAATGCAAAATTAGCCAAAATATCCCGATTTGCGATGGAGCGGCGGGAAAATTCAGATTGCGATTTCCACCACCTTGTCGATATCGTCAGGCACCTTGTCGAGCGTGATGACGACACCACCCTCACACTTGCTCATCTTGATGGGCTTGCGGGTGACATAGTCTACAGCCTTCCCTATACCCTTTAGAGCCTTGGCGGGCAAGGGCAGGAACAGCGAACGGTCTTGCAAACTGAGTATATGCACGAAGAGCCGACCGTCCTTTTGGGTCGTCACACCCCAGTCGTGCGGGGAAACGAGTCCGGCGCGCGTACCATAGATAGTCTCTCCGTACACCTTCATCCATTCACCCATCTCACGCAAGCGGTCAAGGGCTACAGCCGGCAGCTCACCATTGGGTTGCGGACCAATGTTCATCAGCAAGTTGGCGTCTTTGCCGGCGGCGTTGACCAGATACTGTATGAGCGTGCGCGTAGACTTGTAGTCCTGGTCGGTGATCTTGTATCCCCACATACCGTTCATTGTCTCGCAGGTCTCGAGAGGCAGACGACTGATATCCTGTCCGGAAAGACCGGCCTTGTTCTCTCCAGGAAGGTCGCGCTCGAAAATCTGTATATCCTCACCCTCAAACGGAGTCTGATGGTGATTGTTGCCTACAAGACACCCCGGTTGCAGACGGTGTATCATAGCATACTGTCCGGGCAGTTGCCAGTCGAATCCGGGGTTCTGGTCCTGATCCCACCATCCGTCAAACCAAATGGCACCTATCTTGCCATAGTTGGTGAGCAGTTCGGTAAGTTGGTGGTTCATAAACGCATAGTAACTTGCCCAGTCGCCCTTGGGGTTGGGACGGCCCGTACCGCGGCCCGTACGTCCCCACGGGGCATCCTCGCGATACCAGTCGATGTGCGAATAGTAGAGATGGAGACGTATGCCCTGCTTGTGGCACTCATCGGCCAGTTCCTTGAGTATATCACGTCCAAAGGGAGTGGCATCGACGACATTATAGTCAGAATATGCGGTCTTGAACATCGAGAAACCCTCATGATGTCGCGTGGTGAAACAAATATATTTCGCACCAGCCGCCTTGATGGCAGAGACCCATTGTGCGGCATCGAATTTTGACGGACAGAAGCCACCGGCCAGTTTTGCGTATTCCTTGTAGTTGAGATCCTTATTGGTCATCGTCCATTCACCGGTGGCCAACATACTGTACAGGCCCCAATGGAGGAAGATACCAAAACGGTCATCACGAAATTCCTTTCGGGATGCCAGATTTTCCTCCGTAGGTTGGTAGTGCGATGGAGACGTTGCTTCTTGGGCTGAAGCGGAGAACGACATGCCCATAGCGAGCATGAGGGTAACAACAGTTTTTTTCATCGTATTCGTATTGGTAGGTTCAAAAACGTATTTTCACAAAGGTACAGATTGTTTTGCAGCACGCCAAACAAAACGGGAACAAAAAAAAATACGCCACTCGACACTGGCTATCCATATGTCTATCCCATACCGACTTGCAACAAGCACCGCCGGCCTATACCTTTGCACACGGCAAGCCACCACGACCACCCATTCCTTCTCCATCAGCAAGCCTATTTGTCCACAATAGTAAAAACATCAACACCAAAAACACCAAAAACACCAAAGCAATGAACAAGTTTACTGACATCTACCCATTCTCTGACAGAGAAGTCCCCAAGCAATGGCTTCACTGTTTCAATACCCAGTGCTCACTCCGCGACCGATGCCTACGCTTCATCACAGGTCTTCGTCTCGACTACCACACTACCAATGGCTTTGCCGTGTATCCCACAGCCGCCACGCTCACCCCCTGCCCTCACTACAAGGAAGCCCGCATCATACGTGCCGCATGGGGATTCGACCGCCTCTTCACCGACGTAAAGGCACGCGACGGCAAGACGATACGCGACACGCTGAAACGAATGCTCGGCGGACACGGCTCCTACTACGCCTACCATCATGGTGTGATGGTGCTGACCCCGGAACTGCAGGAAGCCATTCTCAACCTTTTCCGACGCTGGGGTTACACCGAGAATCTGACCTTCGACGGATACGACACCCGCGTAGACTTCTCCTGACCATCCCCTCATCAACCTTTCTGATACCTACAAACAAAAAAGCCTTGCGCATATCTCGCAAGGCTTTTTTGTTTGTCTTTAGGCACGTTCTATAAATTCCACGCATCCACTAAAGGCAATTTATAGAACCCGCCTTTATTCCATCATGCTATATCATACGGTACAATTTGCCATATCACACGGTACAATTCTGTTTTGTACAAAGGCCTTGTAGTCTTCGTACAAGGCCCTTGTAGTGATGCTACAAAGCCTTTGTAGCAACCGTACAAGGCCTTTGTAGCAACAGACCCTCAAAGCAATTCCGCCGGAACACATGCCGCCATCGCCTGATATCCCACTTCACTGGGATGCAGATGATCGCCCGAATCATGCCCCGGAGCAAATGAAACAGGACGAACGACATCGCGCACAGCCAGGTCGAAATCAACACAACCGTCAAAGACGGGTGATGTACGCAACCATTCGTTGAATTGTCCACGCAACGTCTCACGTTCTTCCTTGTAGGTACGCCATCCGCAGATGGGCAATAATGTGCCACTCCATACGGACAGCCCCAACCGACGGGCATGCTCTACGTATATCTGACTTACGCCCTTTTCCAATTCTTCGAGCGTGGGCATATCGCTCCACGGACGGAACGGATTGACATCCGTGCCTACAGGATGGATAATATCGTTGATACCATGCTGTATGATGACCGCCTGCGCACCGCTGACCCGCATCTCAACGGGAAAACGCACGGCACCGCGAAGACCATAGGCCTGATAGGTGATACAATCATACTGACGCAAGATGCGTGTCCCGCAAACGGCCCTACGTACCACCGCCACATTGCGGTGCCCATCTTTCCATGCACGAAGGGCAAGCCAGTCGGGCCAGCTCTGCGCTGTGATAGAGTCGCCATAGCAGACAAGGGCATGATTGCATGGGGCGGTCAGCACGTCTATTGTATTAAGAAAATAGAACCACTGCGTACGACGGGTAAGGTCTATGGGCAGTGTGGCTTCCCCGGCATGGTCGCCATAACTGTACTGTCCCTGTGAAAGAGGCCCCGTAACAAGCGTTCCGGCATTCATTTGGGTAAAATCCTTGAAGTACATACTCACATCGACCGTTTCATCTGCTACGACAGAAAACTTCACCTCATCGCTGTCGACTTCTTCTCCAGGCGGCAATGTGACTGTCGCCTTTCCGCCAAATGTGACAGGAACAGGGGTATAACTATCCTCCGTATGGTGTGCAACAAAGGCGCGGGTGAGCACAACCGGTTCTGTGCCGGTAAGATTGGAAAAACGCAGACGCAGGGCACTTCCGTCAAAGGCCATGCGTATAGGATAGCGCAAGGTAAGGTCCTTGGCATAGATTGCCTCGCGGCGGTCGGTGATAGAGGTGGCATTGCCCCAACAGGTCACCCATCGGGTGTGTCGGTCGCTACATTTCGCATTTGCGGCGTTGCTTTCGATATTGCTCATCTATGTTGTTTCATTTCTGATTTTGCAGTAATGCCTATTGCAGTAATGTCTACAATATCTGTACTATGTCTTCAAGTGACTTCCGCTTCTTGTCCGCATGGGGACAGTCTTCTGCCACATGTCCGACAGGAACAATGGCAACAGCCTCATACCCCTCTACCGGGAAGAGTTCGCGCAGAAGGGGTGCATCGAAGTTGCACACCCAGCAAGATCCCAGACCTCGGTCAGCGGCAGCCAGACAAAGATGCTCAGTAGCGATTGCCACATCGATATCACCATGGGGTTTCCCGTCACAAGGACGCACCCACGCTTCACTGTCGTTGCGCATACAGATGATATAAAGCGGAGCCGTGGCAAACCACGAGCGACCATAACATCTGCACAAGCGCGCCCGCGCCTCTTCGCTTCGTACAACAAGAAAACGCCACGGCTGGCGGTTGACGGCCGACGGAGCCAGACGGACACACTCCAGTATATAGTTCAAATCCTCATCAGATACTTGTTCTGACGTATATTTGCGTGCGGAGAACCGCTTTTCTGACAATTCTTTCATCATATCACCATTGTTTTTGAGATAATTTTCAATGCAGGAAATACTTCCTGGGAGACATCCGGCCTCACATCATACATTTGGAAGCGGACATCTCGCGGTTGTCGGCTTTCACCGCGCCGGCATAGCGCTGGCTAAATGCGGAATGGATCTCAGCCAGTTCTTTTCTTCCGAATATATAGTCGTCGTACATATCGTCCATGTCGACACCCTCACACTCTCCGTCGCCAAAGGCGAGAGAGGACTTCACAATCTCCATCCGCTCGTCGACGGTGGTGTCCTTTATCAGTATACTTTTCATCGTTGTTGCTTTTGCCGCGTGCCTATTGCGGCCGGTAAACGGCCGGTACAGTGCCTGCAAACAGAGTGGTTAAAAGCAGACAGTCCTGATTTTCGAATCGAAAACCAGGACTGCTGTGTTTGTTTGGAATAAGTGTTTGGTGATGTTTAGGCCTCGGCTTCGGGTATCACAGAGACAGTGCTTCTGTCCTTGCGGCCTTTGCGGAAGTTGACCACGCCGTCTACGAGAGCGTAGAGTGTGTCGTCCTTGCCGATACCTACATTCAGACCGGGGTTGTGCTTTGTACCGCGCTGGCGAACGATGATGTTGCCTGCGATTACTTTCTGGCCACCCCAAATCTTGACGCCTAATCTTTGAGAAGCTGACTCGCGTCCGTTCTTCGAACTACCTACACCTTTTTTATGTGCCATTTCTTGTTCCTCCTAAAAATTTAAGCGATTACTTCTTTGATTGTTACCTCGGTGAACTGTGCACGATGACCGTTCTTCTTGCGATAGTCCTTTCTGCGCTTCATCTTGAAGACAATGACCTTGTCGCCTTTTACGAGAGGATTGACAACCTCGCATACTACTTTGGCACCTTCTACGGCAGGTGCACCTACCTGTACTGTTCCTTCATTGTCGACAAGCAGTACCTTGTCGAACTCAACAGTCTGGCCTTCCTGAGCATCCTTGATGTGGTTGACGAACAATTTCTTGCCCTGCTCTGCCTTGAACTGCTGACCGTTAATCTCTACGATTGCGTACATTAAATTATTAAAATAAACGGGTTTTCTCTGCGAGGCGACCGGCCTAAAGCCAATGCTTCTTATTGCCCCAACAGAATAAATCGGCTGCAAAATTACAAATTATCCGCCCAACATCCATATCTCTATCCACCTTTTTAATACAGATTAACATGATTTCTACAGACAACAACCCTTTTTCTGCACATCACGAAAGATACAATACAGGAAAAGGCGTTTTTCTCATCCCTTATTCGTACTTTTGCCTACTCTGTGTGACAACAAAAACAAGTACCTACCACAGAAGCGGATACAAATGACAATACAGGAACTCATACGGCGAGCCGGCAACCTACCGGCTGCGAACATTGCAGAAAAAGTAAACATGGCTATGCAGACACACGCTGCCGTAGTCATCACCGCCCCACCGGGAGCAGGAAAATCGACCTTACTGCCACTGACCATTGCTGCCGGCAATACCACTGGCGGAAAAATACTCATGCTTGAACCGCGACGCCTTGCAGCCCGACAGATTGCCCTACGCATGGCCGACATCATCGGTGAGGCCGTGGGCAAGACCGTGGGATACCGCATACGTTTCGAAAACAAGGTGAGCAAGAACACACGCATAGAGGTGCTCACCGAAGGTATTCTCACCCGTATGCTCGTAGACGATGCGACACTTGACGGAGTAGACACCGTCATTTTCGATGAGTTTCATGAGCGTAGTATCAATTCCGACTTGGCTCTCGCTTTGGTACGGCAGACGCAACAAATCATACGGCCTGACCTCAAGATTGTCATCATGTCTGCCACCATCGATACAACCGACCTCAGCCACGCACTCCATGCACCAGTCATAGAAAGCGAAGGCCGGATGTTCCCCATAACAACAAGATACGCCACAGAAGACACACCACTACACGAAACGGCCCGCGCCACAGCCCGCGCCATCGTAGAGGCTCACCGCGAACAGGATGGCGACATTCTCGCTTTCTTGCCAGGACAGGGCGACATAGAGACGTGTGCCGACCTCTTGGGATCCAGCCTGTCGCCCACACACGTCTACCCGCTCTACGGGCACTTGCCACCCGAAGCCCAACAGGCAGCCATCGCCCCATCGCAGAGAGGCGAAAGAAAGGTAGTACTGGCCACATCCATAGCCGAGACCTCACTGACCATAGAAGGTGTACGCACCGTCATTGACAGCGGACTATGCCGCCGCTCTGTATTCGACATGCGCACAGGACTGAGCCATCTCGAAACGGTCGCGGTAAGCCGCGACATGGCCGAACAGCGCCGCGGACGTGCCGGACGCGTATCCGAAGGTACATGCATACGGCTATGGACTCTCGCCACCGACCACCATATGGCCGAACGGCGCACGCCTGAAATCGCCGAAGCAGACCTTTCACCATTGGTACTCAGCGTTGCCGCCTTTGGCGAAAATGACATTACTACTCTTCCGTGGCTCACGCCTCCTCCTGCCGATGCCACAAAAAAAGCGTATACTTTGTTGCAGACGCTCGGCGCTACCGACCTTACAGGCAACATCACCCCTATAGGAAAACGTATGGCCACCCTACCCTGCCATCCGCGCATTGCGAAAATGATACTCTGTGCCGATACTGCAACCATGCAAGGGTTGGCCTGCGACATCGCAGCCTTGGTCGAGGAAAAAGATCCGACTGGAAACAACCCGACCGACACCGACATGACCAGTCGTATCGCCACGCTCCGGCATCTCCGCCGAAAAAAGCAGACCGGACGATGGAGCCGCATCGCCCAGATCGCCCAAGAATACCGACATATGGTACATGTCGAGGAGGACAACACAAACGTAGACCCGTTCGATGTCGGCATGCTCATCGCCCACGCCTACCCCGAGCGCATCGCCATGACGACGGATGCCATTGGCGGATACCGTCTGGCAAGCGGCGGAAATGTACGTCTGGAACAGTCTGACTTGCTCACAGCCCACCCGTGGCTGGCCATTGCGTCCCTACACGCCACCGGACAAAGCGGCCGCATTTTTCTCGCAGCCCCTGTTCGTCCTGACCAACTTGACCTCATGACCACATACGACAACATTTCATGGGACAACAAGCAAGGATGTGTCGTCATGCAGCGCGAACGGCGCATCGGCAGACTGATTGTCGACAGCAAACCCCTACACAATGCCGACCACAAAAAGATTGTCTCTATCGTATGTGAAGCCGTAAGGAAGTACGGACAAAGCCTGCTCAACTGGAACGACGAGACACAACGGCTCCAGCGGCGCATCGCCGCAGTCAGCCAGTGGCATACAGACCTCGACCTGCCCGACCTGTCTACAGACCATCTGCTCGAAACCGCCAACGAGTGGCTGCCTTTCTATATCGAAGAAAACGGACACGTCAAAACTACTGCGGCTGAACTGTCGAAGATTCCTCTTGCACAAGTGTTATGGGCTCTCATTCCCTATGACCAACAACAAATGATAGACCGCCTTGCCCCCACACATATCACAGTACCGACAGGAAGCCGCATCCGCATAGACTACCGCCAGGGAGCAGAAACGCCTGTGCTCAGTGTCCGCCTGCAGGAATGTTTCGGACTGACGGCCACCCCAAGCGTCGACGATGGCAAACGGCCCCTGCTCATGGAACTGCTTTCACCGGGATACAAACCGGTACAACTCACCCAAGACCTCTCCAATTTCTGGAACTCCACCTACTTTGAGGTACGGAAGGAACTACGCCGCCGCTACCCGAAACACTATTGGCCCGAAAACCCATTGGAGGCAGAAGCAGTGCGCGGCGTAAAACGGAAATCACCCATACGCCATCTGTCCATACTTCTTCTCTTTGCCCTATGCTGCCTCACCGCAACAGCCAACATACCGCCATTGCTGCCCATGCCACAAAAGATAACGCTCGGCAAGGGAACCATTCGCGCTACCTCCCCCATAAGAGAACACCTCGTCGACTCCATACCCGAAGCCCACTTTCAGGAAGAGGCTTATCGGCTGGTCATCAACAACAAGGGGATAGACATCACGGCCACCACGGAAACAGGACTTTTCAGAGCACACCAAACTCTACAACAACTGAAAACGAAAGTACACGGACGCACAAGTCTACCCCTGTGTACCATCACCGACTGGCCCGCCTTCCGCATACGGGGATTCATGCACGACACAGGCAGGAGTTTCATACCCTTGGAAGAACTCAAGAAGGAGGTCGATCTGCTGAGCCGATACAAGGTCAACCTGTTTCACTGGCATCTCACCGAGAATCAGGCCTGGAGACTCGAGAGCCGGCTTTACCCGCAACTCAACGCTCCAGAGAACATGGAACGCGACAAAGGACTATACTACAAACTGCAGGAAGTGGCCGAGATGACAGCATACTGCAAAGAACGCCACATCACGCTGATACCGGAAATAGACATGCCTGGACATAGCGCAGCATTCGAGCGTACTTTCGGCTTCAGTATGCAGACCCCCCAAGGGAAGAAGATTCTCCGCGACATCATCACCGAACTGTGCAGCGCCACCGACACACCATACATACATATAGGTACTGACGAGACCGCATTCAGCGACTCCACATTCGTGCCGGAGATGATTGACCTCGTTCGCAGCATGGGACGCAAGGTGGTATCATGGAATCCAGGATGGACCTACCGACCGGGAGAGATTGACATGACACAACTATGGAGTTATCGAGGAAAGGCCCAACCCGGCATCCCCGCCATAGACTGCCGCTTCCACTACGCCAACCACTTCGACACCTATGCCGACCTCGTGGCCCTCTACAATAGCCGCATATACAACCAAGAGGAAGGAAGTGACGACATAGCAGGTTGCGTACTTGCCTTTTGGAACGACAGATACATCGACAATACACGGCAAATGCTGGCCGAAAACGGTTTCTGGCCTTATATGCTCACACTGGCCGAACGCACTTGGCGGGGCGGAGGATACGGCTACTTCGACGGCTGCACCACATTGCTGTACGACAACAAACCGGAACAGAAGGATGCGTTTGCCGAATTCGAAGACCGTCTGCTCTGGCACAAAGAACACACCCTACAAGGAGAGCCTTTTGTCTATATGAAACAGACAGATGCCAAATGGCGCATCACCGATGCCTTTCCCAACGAAGGGGAACTCGACCGCGTCTTTCCACCCGAACAGTCATTGTTGCAAACCACCACTCCCGAAGAAGAAGACACAACATATATTTACAACGGACAGACCTACTCTACACGCACCATCATTGGCAACGGCATCTACCTACGCCACGTATGGGGCACGCTCGTACCGGGATTTTACCCGCATCCACAGGAAAACAGTACGGCCTACGCCTCACGATGGGTTTACGCACACCACGTCCAAAACGCACAATTGCTCTTCGAGACACAAAACTACAGCCGATCTGAAAGCGACTTTCCGCCGCTGCAAGGCACCTGGGACTACCGTCATAGTCATATCTGGCTTAACGGCGAGGAAATTCCACCTCCCCTATGGATCAACACCCATACGCACCGCGACAACGAAATACCGCTACGCAATGAAAATGCCGCATCACGGTCCCCCGCCACAGTGCATCTCCGCAAAGGATGGAACCATATTGTGGTGAAACTTCCCGTGGGACACTTCACAACCCAAGAGACAAGACTCGTCAAGTGGATGTTCACCGCTGTTCTCATAACAGACTGAAGACCCCATGCCTAAGTGACGATAAAAATACATACGAGACAAGGAGCCAAACAAACAACCATACCAAAATCCAAGTCCAAACAAAAATAGCCCTATAAAACCGACGATAATCAGAAAAAAATGCGTAAGTTTGTCGTCAAAAAGAATTTCGACACGATACATGAGAAAAGCCCTGGTACACTTTCTATGGGGTGCTTTGTTCACCATATTTCTCCTTACAGCCGGTATATTCACCGCCATATGGAACGGGTGGATAGGCTATATGCCCCCCATAGAAGACCTGCAGAATCCCATCAACCGCTTTGCCACACAGATCTATACTGCCGACGGCAAAGTGATCGGCACATGGAACTTCAACCGCGAGAACCGCATCTGCATACCCTACTCCAAAATCTCACCCTACCTCGTAAAGGCACTTGTCGCCACCGAGGACGAACGGTTCTACGACCACTCCGGCATTGACTTTATCGCACTCGGACGAGCCGTCATCAAGCGCGGCATCCTCGGACAGAAAAACGCCGGAGGCGGATCAACCATTACCCAACAGCTGGCCAAACAACTCTACTCGGAAACAGCGGCAAGCACCACCCAACGCCTGCTGCAAAAGCCTATAGAATGGGTCATCGCCGTCAAACTCGAACGCAACTACACCAAAGAGGAAATCATCGCTCTCTATCTCAACTATTTTGATTTCCTGCACAACGCTGTAGGCATCAAGACGGCCGCCAACACTTACTTCAACAAGGAACCGGGCGACCTCACCGTCACCGAATCGGCCACACTCGTCGGCCTGTGCAAAAACCCCTCCTACTTCAACCCCGTACGCTACCCCGAGCGGAGCCGTGACCGCCGCAACGTGGTACTGGCACAGATGCGCAAGGCTGGCTACCTCTCGGAAGCCGACTATAATCGGTACTGTGCCGAACCGCTCACCCTCAACTTCCACCGTACCGACCACAAGGACGGCACTGCCCCCTACCTGCGCGAGTTTCTCCGCATATACATGTCGGCCAAACGTCCCGAAAGAGACGACTATCCCACATGGAACAAACGGCAGTACGTGCTCGACTCCATCGCCTGGGACACAGACCCCCTCTACGGATGGTGCAACAAGAACTTCAAGAAAGACGGCAAGCCCTACAACCTCAATACCGACGGCCTGAAGGTATATACCTCCATCGACTCACGCATGCAACGGTACGCCGAAGAGTCGGTCTACGCCCACGTAGCCCGCTTCCTGCAACGGGAATTCTTCAAGGAGAACAAAAACAAACCCAACGCACCGTTCAGCGAAGCCCTCAGCACCAAGGAGGTCAACCAGATTATCGGCCGGGCCGTCGCACAAAGCGAGCGCTACCGCAACCTCCGCGCCGCCGGAGCCTCGGAAGAAGAGATCAAGCGTTCCTTCCACACTCCTACAGACATGACTCTCTTCACCTATCACGGCGACATCGACACGGTGATGACCCCGATAGACAGTATAAGATACGTCAAGTCGTTCCTGCGTGCAGGATTTATGAGCATGGATGCCAAGACCGGACAGGTGAAAGCCTACGTCGGCGGTCTCGACTACTCGCATTTCATGTATGACATGGTGATGAACGGCCGCCGGCAGATAGGTTCCACAATCAAGCCGTTCCTCTACGCCCTCGCCATGGAAAACGGCTTTTCTCCCTGTGATCAAGCCCCCAACGTACAACGGACATACATGGTTGCCGGAAAGCCCTGGACCCCACGCAACGCCAGCCACAACCGCTACGGACAGATGGTGACCCTGAAATGGGGTCTCGCACAGTCGAACAACTGGATATCGGCCTACCTGATGAGCAAACTCAATCCGCAGCAGTTTGTCAGTCTGCTGCACGATTTCGGCATCAACAACCCCGACATCTATCCGTCGATGTCGCTATGCCTTGGCCCGTGCGAAGTGTCGGTAGCCGAGATGGTCAGTGCCTATAGCACCTTCGCCAACAACGGCATACGCACCGCACCGCTTCTCGTCACCCGCATCGAGGACAACGAGGGAAACGTCATCACCCAGTTCCAGCCCCGTATGAACGAGGTCATCAGTTCGGAAAGCGCCTACAAGATGATCGAAATGCTCCGGGGTGTCGTCGACGGCGGTACCGCAGGACGCCTGCGCTACAAATACGACCTGCCGGGCGAAATAGCCGGAAAGACGGGAACCACCAACCGCAACTCCGACGCCTGGTTCGTAGGCTTCACGCCGCAACTCGTCAGCGGATGCTGGGTGGGCGGCGAAGACCGCGACGTACACTTTGACTCCATGCGCATGGGACAAGGCGCCACGATGGCACTGCCCATATGGGCATATTTCATGAAGAAAGTGTACGCCGACCACTCCCTGCCCTACACGTCCGACGCCACCTTCAACGTACCCGAGGGCTTCAACTCCTGTTCCAACGGGAAGGAAAAAGAAGACGAGGGCGACATGGACATCGACGAGATATACGAATAGCCGCACAGCACAACTGTACCGCAAAACAACCATCCATATACAATGAAACCTAATAACACTACACAACGGAGCCCCATCACCTGGGTGCCGACACTCTATTTCGCCATGGGTATGCCCTTCGTGGTACTCAATATGGTATGCACGCTGATGTTCAAAGGACTTGACATCTCCGACGCGCAGATAGCATTCTGGACGTCCATCATCATGTTTCCGTGGACACTGAAACCTCTCTGGAGCCCACTGCTCGAAATCTACAAGACCAAGAAATTCTTCGTCATCGTCACGCAGATAGCCACAGGGTGCATATTCGGCCTTGTGGCACTTGCACTGCAACTGCCCGACTTCTTCGCCGTCACCATCGCCCTGCTCGCCATCATCGCCCTCAGCGGAGCCACCCACGACGTAGCAGCCGACGGCGTATACATGGCCACCCTCTCTACCGAAGACCAGGCCAAATACATCGGATGGCAGGGAGCCTTCTACAATATAGCCAAGATAGCCGCTACCGGAGGTCTTGTATACCTGGCCGGTATGCTCATCACCCATTTCACAGGCGACACAACAGGACTTACCGCTGCCGCCGCTGCCGCTGCCAAGCACAAGGGCACCGTGACCGCTTGGATGACCATCATGGGCATCATCGGACTAGTCATGGTACTGCTCGGTATCTACCACATCAAATTCCTGCCGGCAGATGCCGCCAAAAAGGCAGAGGAGAAACCGGGATTCAAGGAGACGATGAAGGAGCTGGGGGCCGTCTTTGCCGACTTCTTCCGCAAACGCCACATCGTATATTATATCTTCTTTATCATACTCTACCGCTTCGCAGAAGGTTTTGTGATGAAGATTGTGCCGCTCTTCCTCAAGGCTGATCGTGCCGATCAGGGCCTCGGATTGTCTGAAGAGCAGATAGGCATCTGCTACGGCACGTTCGGTGCAGGCGCCTTCGTATTGGGAAGTATCCTTGCCGGGTACTATATCGCACACCGCGGTCTGAAGAAATCACTGTTTTCACTCTGCTGCGTGTTCAACCTTCCCTTCGTTGCCTATACCTTCCTCGCCATCTACCAGCCTGAAAGCCTGTGGCTCATCGGCGGCGGTATCGTGCTTGAGTACTTCGGCTACGGATTTGGGTTTGTAGGACTGACCCTCTTCATGATGCAGCAGGTGGCACCCGGAAAACACCAGATGGCCCACTACGCATTTGCATCGGGCATCATGAACCTCGGCGTAATGCTGCCCGGCATGCTCAGCGGCTACGCGAGCGACTGGCTGGGCTACCGCGACTTCTTCATCTTCGTACTTGTATGCACCATACCGGCCTTCCTGATCACATGGTTTGTACCGTTCACCTACCCCGACAAACAGAAGTAGACTACGCAACAAAAGAACAAAATACAAAATATAAATACCATAAACCATTACAAAAAAATATGAGCAAACTTATCATTTCGGGCAATCCGTTGCCCAATATGCCTTGGGAAGACCGTCCGGAAGGCGCACGCTCCCCGCTGTGGCGCTGTTCCAAGAACCCCATCATTCCCCGCGACCTGCTACCCACAAGCAACAGCATCTTCAACAGTGCCGTCGTACCTTTCGGCGATGGCTTTGCCGGAGTGTTCCGCTGCGACGACACCAACCGCCGCATGGTACTCCATGTAGGTTTCTCCAAAGACGGCGTAAACTGGAACATCAACGAGGAGCCGCTCCGCTTCGAGTGCGACAACAAGGAAATCGGCGAATGGGTATACGGATACGACCCCCGCGTATGCTTCATCGAAGACCGCTACTACGTGACTTGGTGCAACGGATACCACGGACCGACCATCGGCATCGCATGGACCAAAGACTTCAAGACCTTCCATCAGTTGGAGAACGCTTTCCTTCCCTACAACCGCAACGGCGTACTCTTCCCCGAGAAGATCAACGGCAATTTCGCCATGCTTTCCCGTCCGAGCGACACCGGACACACTCCTTTCGGCGATATCTTCTACAGCGAGTCGCCCGATATGGAATTCTGGGGACGCCACCGCCACGTGATGGCACCCGCCGCCTTTGAGGTGTCTGCATGGCAGTGCATGAAGATAGGCGCAGGTCCTGTACCTGTCAAGACCTCCGAGGGATGGCTTTTGTTCTACCACGGCGTGCTCCGTTCCTGCAACGGCTATGTATACGCCTTCGGTTCCGCCCTGCTCGACCTGGAGCAGCCCTGGAAAGCCACCCACCGCTCCGGTCCCTACCTCATCTCTCCGCAGACCCCGTACGAGTGCATGGGCGACGTACCCAATGTATGTTTTCCCTGCGCAGAAGTGCATGACCCCGAAACGGGCCGCATAGCCGTATACTACGGTTGCGCAGACACTGTCACCGGACTTGCCTTCGGATACATTCCCGAAATCGTAGAGTGGACCAAGAAAAACAGTATTATCTAAAAGCGGGTTTCGAAAACCGTCCCTGACGGATACACAGAACACGCTCCAAGAAAAAAGAGCAAAGAAAAGGTAGTGGTATTTTTTGCGAATACAAAAAATTATCACTACCTTTGCAACTGCAATCGCAAGGAAGATTGGCAGAGTGACCGAATGCGCTGGACTCGAAATCCGGTATACCCTTTTTGGGTATCGGGGGTTTGAATCCCTCATCTTCCGCAAGAGACAAAAGGAAAGTCAGTAAATGGCTTTCCTTTTTTGTTGTTACCCGCTATCCGAACATTATCGCCCCACACCCCAAAACAACAAGCGAGCGGGATGCGTGACAATTCCAAGACAAGCATTGAACAAAGGAAAAGCATTTCGACAGGGACAAAAAAAGATTGACTGTCTCACGACAACCAATCCGAATCATTAACCTTAATAATCTAATACCATGAAAAACACGGTACAAAGTTACAATAAATATTCATGCTAAAAAAACGTTTCCGGATTTTTGCACTATTTATATAACATTAATTAAAATCACGTCCATTCCAATTATACTTTCTTTGCACAAAAACCGCCTCCAGCATTTTCTTTTCATCTGCCGTTGCTATCACCGCATGGGCATTGACCGTCAGCGTCAAAGCATCCGGAGACAACTGCACCGAGAACGTATAAGGGTCGAGCACACGGAGAAGTTCGTCATACTTCTTCGTGTCCACCGTATCGGGACGATGCACAAAGTCGGAAATACAAAATGCAGGGAATGACACTTGCCGCCAATCCTTGGCATAAATGCCTACAGAGGATTCGGCCTCTGGACCCAACCATGTACGCACAAGACAAACGAGCGTGTCGCCATCAGCAGTCGGAAGAAGACGCATTTGCACCGAAGACACATCGGAGATATGCACTGAGAGATAATCGGCACTCAGCGTATCAGCCCTTGACGTTCCACCGAGGGCATTGGTTGTCGGAACAGACAGGGCAATGTTGTCTTTGTTGACGATGTCTGCACGTTGTTTTGCCGTCAGTACCGGCATCAATGAGTCCGGCATGGAAACCCACAACTCCCCCACTGTCTGTGCGGACAAGGTACCGGAACACCCCAAGAGGGAAACGGCAAAAACCGCGGCACTGTACAACCGCCGCAACAGACTTTCAGAAAGCGACATCGGAAAAATGGCTTTATTGCTATTCATTGCTATTTCTGTAGAATTTTGTATTGTGACACACGTTATGATTTCCGCCTGCGCCGCTCCTCCACCTCTTCCTCGTCGTGAAGCAGAGGCAGGGATATGTGATAGCGCACGGCTATCCAGCGTATGGCACAAACGGTAAAGAAGGTCACCAATACGCCGATATTGGCATTCACACCCAATGCCACCAGCATCCAGTAGGCAAGACCGCCAATAATGCTGGCCATGGCGTAGATCTCCTTCTGGAAAATCACAGGCACATTGTTGAGCAGAACATCGCGTATGACGCCTCCGGCCGAACCCGTGATACACCCCATGATAATGGCGACCCAAAACTGGTGTCCACAGTCAAGCGTTTTCTGGAGCCCCGCTATGGTAAAGAGCGCAAGGCCGAGTGTATCGAAAACAAACCAAGTGTTTTCCAGTCGCTTGAGCATACGGGCAAAAACAATCACGAATACCTGTGCAAAAACAGTACACACAATATAGATGGAGGAAGTCATCCAGAAAGGAGTGACCCCCAGCATGACATCACGGATAGTACCCCCGCCGATGGCTACGGCTATGCCGCAGACAAATCCGCCAAACCAGTCGAAATGCTTGGCCGCCGCAAGCCGTATACCAGAGATGGCAAAAGCGAAGGTGCCCAAAAACTCGATGATATCGAAGAGCGGCTGATAGAGTTCCTGACCTGGTATCATAGTCCGTTGACAATATTGACGGGATGACCTTCGACAAAAGCCCGCACATTGTCAACTGCAATGTGCATCAGGCGCTCGCGTGCCTCTCGCGTAGCCCAGGCTATATGCGGGGTGAGGAAAGCATTGGGTTGGCGCAGCAGCGGATTGTCGGCCGCAGGGGGCTCCTGACACATCACATCTGCACCGTATGCACCGAGCTGGCCGTTCTCAAGCGCATCGGCCACATCCTGTTCCACGACAAGCGGCCCACGGGCAGTATTGATAAGGATGGCCCCGCGGCGCATGCCGGAGATAGCCTTGCTGTCAATAAGGCCGTGTGTCTGTTCCGTCAGCGGACAATGCAACGAGACGATGTCGCTGGCGCCCAGCAATCCCGAAAGAGTGGTTTTCTGTATGCCAGCCGGCAGATCGGTGGCATTCTTGCTTGTATAGGCGAACACGTCCATACCGAAATTCATGGCGATACACGCCACTTTCATTCCAATGCTGCCAAGACCTACTATACCGATGGTCTTTCCGGAAATCTCGGTCTGGGGCACATCGAGATAACAGAAATCAGCATTGCTGCTCCATCGGCCCTCACGATTGAGACGAGCATAGCGGTCTACCCGGTTGGTAATATTAAGTATGTGCGCAAAGGTCATCTGTGCCACACTGTCGGTACTGTACGCCGGTATGTTGGTCACGACGATACCCAAACGGGCAGCCGCCTCGATATCGACAACGTTGTATCCTGTGGCAATGACGCCCACATAACGTGTGTGCTTCATCTGCGCAAGCGTATCGGCATCAAGCACAGTCTTGTTGGTCAGGACGATTTCTGCATCGCCGACATGCTCCAATACTTCAGAAGGCTGGGTTCGCGGATATACCGTCAGTTGGCCGTATGCGCCGAACGGTTCCCAAGACAGATCGCCGGGATTGGCACCGAAACCATCTAAAACTACTATTTTCATTTTTCTTAATTCTATATTTGGAAATCATTCTTTATATCGGTCCCCCCAACAACGCAACATCTGCTGATAGAGTTTTTCCTCGGAAGGAGAATGCTGCGGATGCCACAACCGCTGATTTTGCAGTTCGTCGGGCAGATACTGCTGCGGCACGAAGTGTCCGGGATAGTCATGGGCATACCGGTAACCGTCGTGGTAGCCCAACTGCTGCATGAGGGCAGTCGGTGCATTGCGCAGATGCAGCGGAACGGGCTGGTTGCCCGTTTTCCGCACGAGCGAGAGGGCATCGTTGACGGCAAGGTAGGAGGAGTTGCTCTTTGGACTGGAGGCAAGATAGACCACAGCCTCAGCCAAAGGAATCCGTCCTTCCGGCCAACCTATCTTCATGACGGCATCAAAGGCGGCATTGGCCAGCAACAGGGCATTGGGATTGGCCAGTCCGATATCCTCAGCAGCGCTGATGACCAGCCGGCGTGCGATGAACTGCGGGTCTTCGCCCCCTTCTATCATACGCGCCATCCAGTAGAGGGCCGCGTCGGGGTCGCTTCCGCGTATACTTTTGATGAATGCGGAGATAATGTCGTAGTGCATATCCCCCTCCTTGTCATAAGCCAAAGGATTTTGCTGCAAACGGTCCTCTACCAGTTTGTCGGTGACCACAACATCGGCCTCGCCCTCCGATTCGACTACAAGTTCAAGAATATTGAGCAACTTGCGTGCATCACCTCCACTGTACCGCAACATTGCCGATGTCTCGCGCAACTCTATATGTCGCTTGCTCAGTTCCACGTCTGTAGTGACTGCACGTTGGAGCAAAGCGAGCAAGTCATCTTTTTCCAAAGACTTCAGTACATATAACTGACAACGAGACAGCAACGGACGGATAACCTCAAAAGAAGGATTCTCGGTCGTGGCACCGATGAGGGTCACAACGCCCCGTTCCACTGCTCCGAGAAGGGAATCCTGCTGGGACTTGCTGAAACGGTGAATCTCGTCAATAAAAAGGATGGGAGACGCAGAAGAAAAAAACCTGTTCTTCTGCGCACGTTCAATGACATCACGCACATCCTTTACTCCGCTGGTGACAGCACTGAGCGTATAGAAAGGGGTTTGCAATTTGTTGGCTATAATCTGCGCCAATGTGGTTTTCCCGACACCGGGAGGTCCCCATAATATAAAGGAGGATATGCGTCCTGCGTCTATCATTTTTCGCAGCACGGAACCCTCCCCCACCAAATGTTTCTGCCCGACATAATCGTCGAGTGTACGGGGGCGCAATCTTTCTGCCAACGGCTCACTCATATGTAGAGCAAAATTAGGAAATATATATGAACTAGGCAAAAATTATGTATAAAAAACTTGTGGAATAGGAGTAAAGTACTTACTTTTGCACCGCTCAAAAATCGCACATGAAAGTAAGCATTGTCCAGACCAATATCCACTGGATGGCACCGGAAGCGAACCTTACGGAAGCCGAAAAAATGATGGATGCCGCTCCGCACAGTGACTTGTACATACTGCCGGAGACTTGGGATACAGGATTTGCCACACACGGTACAGACCTGAGCCAAACACAACCGGAAAGGACACTTACATGGATGCGGCAAATGGCAGACCGCCATCAAGCAGCCATTTGCGGGAGCATCATCACGGAAGCCGATCCGGAAAAACATACCGGCAAGACAAAAAAATACTGCAACAGACTCTTCTTCGTCCGCCCTGACGGACAGACGGAATGGTACGACAAGCGTCATCTCTTCGGATATGGTGGAGAAAAGACATTTTTCGAAGAGGGTGACCGGCGTGTCATCGTGACATGGAAAGGCTGGAGGCTGTTGTTGCTCGTATGCTACGATCTGCGGTTTCCGGTATGGTCACGCTACCGGAACGACTATGACGGCATACTCATCGTAGCCAACTGGCCAGAAAGCCGTATAGGGGCATGGGATATACTGACAAAAGCGAGAGCCATTGAAAACCAATGTATGGTGATTGCTTGCAACCGCACAGGGCTTTCCCCGACCGAAACGTATGTAGGACACAGCGCCATCATCGGGCCAGACGGCAGTTTCATCGCCTCTGCAGAGGGAACACAGCCACAATGCATCTCAGCCGACATTGCCCTGCATACACTGCGTGAATACCGCGAGAAATACCCCTTCCTTGCCGATTGCGACCCCCCCATTGATGCATTTCCAGGCAAAGGCTGGCACAATGGCGCCTAAGAACATCGCACGAAAAAGAAAAATAGTAAACACATATATGAAACAACAGAAAGCCTTAACCCTCAAGACACTGTCAAAAGGCAGTGTTTGGGACATTCAAGAAAATGATGTTTTCCGTCTATGGGAAGCGGCAGAAAAAGACGCTGACCTCAAAGACAATATGGAGCACTATCTCGACGTCATCCGCACGGCGTTCGAAATCGAAAAAATACAGGTCGACCGTCCTGAGGTCATCAAGAAATACGAAGCAAGAGGCTTCAAGGTAGACACAATCAAGGCTGACGACAGCAAGATAAAAATTGCCATCAAGAAACGGCCGATACAGCGTGTGACCGACTTGACCTACGAAAACATACGCCATATCACAGCAGCAAAACTCATCGAAGTGCTCGACCGCAATTTCGGCGGCGGCTGGGAGTCCCTACCCCAAAAGATACAAGACATTATCGAAAAGGGATTCGACATCAGCACAACGACGCTTCCCAAGGACAGACTGCACAAGCCCGGAGGCATGTACGAGAAAAAAGTCAACGACGGATTTGAGGTACTGGAAATAGAAAAAGGCGCATGGGTAGAAGCCATCTTTGCAAAGGCAAAACCCGAATTGGAGAAAGTCACCGCTTCCATCGAAGACGAACCACACAAATTGCATGATTTCAATGACGATGACGAGGATCTTGACGAGGAAGAGATCGACGACAAATTCGACGACGGAAACGACGACGAGGATGACGACGATACCTTCGATGAAGAAAAACTGACGGAGGAAAGTTATCGTACTACTTTCGACGAGACCCCGGACGAACTCAACATCGAAGCTGAAGACATCAGCGAAGAAGAAGAATACTAAAACAACAATAGCCCATCAAACCAAAGGTGGGTCCTGAAAATCCATCAAAAGTGATTTTTAGGACCCGCCTTTAGTTTTATACCCCTTCAAAGAGGCTTGGCATAGTCTACAAAAGCGTAGCGGTAACGGTGTTTCTCGTCCACATCATGCTCTTCGCGCGAAACCTCTTTCCAGTCACTGTAGTCCGGGAAGAACGCATCGGCCGATACCGCGGTGTCATCAATCTCGGTCAAGCACAGCCGGTCGGCCAACGGCAATGCCTGCATATAGACACTCGCCCCACCTATCACATATACATCCTCATCCGGCGAACAATGCGCCAATGCCTCGTCAAGCGAAGCATAACGGTCACATCCGGGAAAGTCGTTTTGGGTACGACTGAGTACCACGTTCCGACGGTTGGGCAATGCCCCCTTGGGCAAAGACTCAAAAGTACGGCGCCCCATAATGATGGTATGTCCGGTAGTCAGGGCCTTGAAACGCTTCAAGTCGTTGGGCAGCCAGTACAGCAATTTGTTTTCGAAGCCGATAGCACGGTTGCGTGATACGGCGGCAATGATATTGATTCTCATCGTACAAGACGTGTTATAGGAAAAGTTACACAATATTTTTCACCCGGCCCCTCGCTCAGACACTCACCGCGGCACTGATATGCGGCCACGGGTCATAGTCTTCAAGCTGGAAATCCTCAAAACGGAAGTCAAAAAGACTCTTCACATCAGGATTGATTACCATGCGCGGCAGCGGGCGCGGGGTACGTGTGAGCTGCAGGCGGGCCTGCTCGATATGGTTGAGATAAAGATGGGTATCGCCCGTGGTATGCACAAAGTCGCCCGGTTGCAGGCCGCACACCTGGGCCATCATCTGCAGCAGCAGGGCATACGAGGCGATATTGAACGGCACTCCAAGGAAGGTGTCTGCCGAACGCTGGTACAACTGCAACGACAGACGGTCGTCGGCCACATAGAACTGGAACAGGCAGTGGCACGGAGGAAGGGCCATGCGGTCGACCTCAGCGGGATTCCACGCACTGACCATCATACGGCGCGAGTCGGGATGGTTGCGTATCTGGTCTATCACATTCTGTATCTGGTCTATCGTTCCGCCCTGATAGTCAGGCCAAGAACGCCACTGATGACCATAGACAGGACCGAGATCGCCGTTCTCGTCGGCCCACTCGTTCCATATTCTTACGCCATGTTCCTGCAGATACCGCACATTGGTGTCACCACGGAGAAACCACAACAGTTCGTAGATGATTGACTTCAAGTGCAGTTTCTTCGTAGTAAGCAACGGAAATCCATCTTCCATACGAAACCGCATCTGATGGCCAAACACACTCATGGTACCCGTTCCCGTACGGTCGCTTTTCTTCGTGCCTTCCGTCAGTATACGGTCGAGCAAATCAAGGTATTGTTTCATTTTGCTATTCTTATAACTGGTTCTTCCTCGGGAAGGTGGGTGCTTTTGATGCGCCACTCCTGCGGATATAGATTGTTGGCCCTGTGGCCGATGTTTTTCACAAATCCGAGCGGAAAGCCTTCATATTCTACAACGGCAAAGCCGCACGGCACTGTCTCCGGCAACGGGAAAGCCTCCTTGCGCAGATAGGCTACCGCTTCGGCATATGTCAGCGGAACACGGACAAAAGCCTCTTGCGCTATCACCGTAGAGCAGGCCAGCGACTGGTGGGGGACAACGTCGCGCCCCTTTATACTACCCAACGTGACCCCGGCTTTCAAGACGTTCAGACGGCCGGATATCTCACTGTATACCTGACGGACGGGGACAGACATGGCCATCAACCGTTCATCGGTCTGGACAACGGCAAAGCGGGATGGTTCCGACAGCCAGACTTTCAGACGTTCCCCGTCCTTCGCTTGTGCACCGCCCGACGACCGGTCGCGTCCTTTTCCTTTCTTCTTGTTCTTTGCACTTTTTACCGACGGTTCTTCTCCTGCACTTTTTTGCAGCACCGCCATAAACAAGCCTTCCCCACGGGTCAGTCCGGGGAGAAAACGATATACAGGCCCCGAGACAGCCGGACTGAGCGAACCTGTAATGTCCCAGTATTCCTCTATGTCGACAGGAAGCAATTCTGCGCCCAATCCACGACAGATCCAGCCGATATTCTCCTCGTTTTCATGGGCGTTGAACGTACACGTGGAATAGACCATAATGCCGCCGGGACGCAGCAAAGGCCATACCTTGCCTACGATGTCACGCTGCAGGTCTGCACATTTTCTTACATTCAGCGTACTCCACTCTGCTATCGCCCCCTCATCCTTGCGGAACATGCCTTCGCCCGAACAGGGCACGTCGCACACCACAAGGTCGGCGGCAAGAGATAGACCGGAAAAATCCGCGGGATAATTGTTGGTGACAATAGTATCGGGGTGTCCCCACTTGTGCATATTCTCTGCCAGCACCTGCGCGCGCTGGCGTATCGGCTCATTGCTGACGAGCACCGACCCTGCCGGCATGGCCGCCGCCACTGCAGTAGACTTTCCACCGGGAGCGGCACACATGTCGAGCGCCAGCATCGGCTCGGTACGCTTGCCGAAATACTGTTCCATCACCCGACAGACAAACATGGAGGCAGCCTCCTGCACATAGTAAAGTCCGGCATGGAGAAGAGGGTCGAACGTGAATGTCGGCCGACGGGACAGATAATATCCGTCAGCACACCAAGGCACCTGCCCATCAGCATTGACAGGCTGGGCAATGGACCCGCATTTGGCCCTGTTCAGCCGAATGCTCACAGGCACATCTCCCTGCAGCCCTTGCGCAAGGCGGGCATACAGACTCTCGCCCATCAGACTGCGGGTATACCGTTCAAACTCTTCGGGAAGTGCATTCATTGTCATTGATATCCACCGTTTTTTCCGTGACATGCCGATTATGCCTCACCGGAGGTTCCGGCGTTGCCTTTCTGCGATTGCTTTCTGATATAGTGACGAACCGCAAAGAACACGACGGCGACACCTACAAGACCGATGATGGCCCACTTGATGTATTCTCCGTATTCCAGAATCTTGTCGTGCAGTTGGTCTTCCGGCACGATGGTATGCAGATACCAGCCCAGCGCAGCAAGAATACAGTTCCACACTCCCGCCCCGACTGTCGTGTAGAGCAGAAAGCGCCAATAGTTCATCTTGGCAAGCCCTGCCGGTATGGAGATCAGATGGCGTATGCCCGGTATCAGACGTCCGGTGACGGTAGCCACCATGCCGTGGTTGTCGAAATAGCGTTCGCTATGCTCCACCTTTTCTTGATTGAGCAGACACATATGTCCCCATTTGCTGTTGGCAAAACGGTAGATGATAGGACGTCCCAGGTAATATCCCGCCACATAATTGATGCTGGCACCGAAATCGGCACCGAGCGTAGAAAACAGTATGACCAGAAGTATGTCCAGATTGCCGGCTGCAGCATGGTATGCGGCAGGAGCGACCACCAGTTCGGACGGTACAGGTATGACGGTACTCTCAAGAAGCATCAGAAAAAAGACAGTACCGTAGTTGAGGTTTCCCAAAAGGGATGATATCCAATTCATGAATTTGTTGTTTTAGAATAAAAAAAAGAGGGGGAACAGAAAGATTACAAATGCTCGTGGTCCAAGGCATACCCATAGTATCCGTCGGGCTGCAACGCTGCGGGGAAGAGATCGCCCAGTATGAGTTTGGCCTCGCGGGGATTTACCTCGCACGCCGTCTTCAGGTTTTCAAGAAATTCCTTCCGTTTTCCCATTTGATTACAGCAGTAGGCAAGGTAGGAGAAGCCCTCCATACCATCGTATACGGGATACTCCAGCAGCGACTTGAACATCTTGTAGGCAATGCCCGTATATCCGCAGTCGAAGATGGAAACAGCGATGTGGAGATAGATTTTCGGAGAGTGGCCTGACGCTTTCAGCGCCAAAGCGAAACACTCCTGCGCGTCTTCCACCCGATTGTTGTCAAGCAGTATATGGCCGCGCATGATCCTCACCTCGTTCTTGTCGTTCTCGGGCAACGCCATCGCCTTGTCGCAATAGACAAGCGCCTCATTGGCCCGTCCCTGCATAGAGAGTGCAAAGGCCATCTCCTGATAGAGTTCCGGAAGGCAGTCTGACTTCGGTCCGGCTATACTTTCGGCCTTGCGGAAACATGCCTCGGCCCCTTCGGGATGGTTGAGATTGAGCAAGGTCGTCCCTTGAAACACGTACCCGGTCTCGTCTTGCGGACAAAGATCCGTGAAACGCCTGTAGTATTTGAGTGCCTCCTCATAATTGCCAAGGCTGAAAAGTCCGTTGGCCTTGTTGAGGATAGCCTCATCGTTGTTGGGATCAATGGCGATGGAAAACTCGCTGCTGGTGATGGAGTCGTTGATACGGTTGCGCATCAGTTGGGTAGAGGCCAGACTGTTCCAGAACTGGTTGGAATACGGATCCTCGTCTATCAATTTCTCGAAGATACGTTCACTCTTTTCATAGTTGCCCTTGCCATAGGCGATGCGCCCCTCCAACTCCTTATAGTCAGTAAGGTCGGTCTCGTCGGAAAGAGAGAGCCACGACTGTGCCAAGTCGGCAAAGTTGTAGTCGGCAAAGATGGTGGCCACATCAAGTACATAGTCCGGCACATCGTCTTCGTCGATATAGTCCATACGGTCGTGCAGATAGATGTCTGCAGCGTCGACCTTGTCTTCAGTGATGAGTATTTCGGCTTCGAGATAGATGTAGTCAAGATTGAGTTTGTCGTCTATCTGCCGCGCATATTCTTTCGCCTTCTCGACATCATGCTCGTCGATGAGGGCCGTCCGCCCGCGGAACACGAGCGGCATTGTAGCTCCGGGGAAAGCCTCGATGGCATCGTTCAGTATCTGCAAGGACAATTTTCTGTCGCCCTTGCCGTAGAAATACTCGGCGACATCGGTCAGCTCGTCAGGCTCCAGTCCGGCATAGGCGACATTGCGCTGCGCCTTCTCAAATTTGGCGAGCATCTCCTTGAATTCTTCGCTGTCGAAATATTCGTCTCTGTTGGCCATCGTTGTATTGTTTTGGCGGACCTTCCCCAAGGAGAAGGCCCGCCTTCGTAAGATTTTGTCTTTGTCAGTACAGGCTTCCGCAGAAGTGCTATTGGGCATTCTTCTTGGCCCAGGTATCCTTCAGACCGACAGTCTTGTTGAATACCGGACATGCTGCCGTAGAATCCTTGTCAGCCATGAAATATCCGATACGCTGGAACTGCAAGTACTCTCCGGCCTTGCGCTCGGCAGCATATTTCTCCACATAGCACTCACTGAGTGTCTTGAGACTGTCAGGATTGAGCAGATCGCGGAAGTCGATATCCTTGTATTCGTCTGCCGAGAGGTCCTCCACCTTGAAGAGCCGGTCGTAGACGCGCACCTGTGCCTTCACGCAGTGGTCGGCCGACACCCAGTGCAGTGTACCTTTCACCTTGCGGTTGGCGCCTTCCATGCCGCTCTTGCTGGTAGGATCGTATTCGGCCTGTATCTCTGTGATGTTGCCGTCAGCATCCTTCGTGCAACCGGTGCACTTCACGATGTAGGCATTTTTCAGGCGCACTTCCTTTCCCGGGGTCATACGGAAGAACTTCTTGGGGGCATCCTCCATAAAGTCTTCGCGCTCTATCCAAAGGTTCTTGGAGAAGGTGATGGTGTGTGTACCGTCGGCCTCGTTCTCGGGGTTGTTGACGGCTTCCATCTCCTCTGTCTCTCCCTCGGGATAGTTGGTGATGACAAGGCGCACGGGGTCGAGCACTGCCGACACGCGGAGGGCACGCTTGTTGAGGTCATCGCGTACGGCTGCTTCAAGCAGGGCCATATCGTTGAGGGCATCAAACTTGGTGTAGCCGATAGAGTCGATAAACTTGCGGATGGACTCCGGAGAATATCCGCGGCGACGCATACCCGAGATGGTCGGCATGCGGGGATCGTCCCAACCCGAAACGAGATTTTCCTGTACCAAGGCAAGGAGTTTGCGCTTGGACATCATTGTATAGGTGAGGTTGAGGCGGTTGAACTCTATCTGCCGCGGACGGAAGTCATGCAGATTTTCCGTCTCACCGTTCATCTCCTTGAGATAGTCGATAAACTTGTCGTAGAGCGGACGGTGGGGTACAAACTCCAGTGTGCAGATGGAGTGTGTCACGCCTTCGAAATAGTCGCTCTGTCCGTGTGCGAAGTCGTACATCGGATATGCATGCCATTTCGTGCCGGTACGGTGATGGGGAGTATGTATGATGCGGTAGATGATCGGATCGCGGAAGTGCATATTGGGGTTGGCCATGTCAAGTTTGGCACGGAGTACCATACAGCCTTCCTCCACTTCGGGAGTGTTCATCTTGTTGAACAGTTCGAGATTTTCCTCTATGGGACGATCGCGGTAGGGTGAATTTACACCGGGTGTTGTCGGTGTACCCTTCTGTTCCTTTATCTGTTCTGATGTCTGTTCGTCGATATAGGCATGACCGTTCTTGATCATCCATACGGCGAAATCCCACAATTTTTCGAAATAGTCGGAAGCGTAATAAATGTTTCCCCACTTGAAGCCGAGCCACTGGATGTCATTGAGAATGTTTTCTACATACTCATTGTTCTCCTTGGTCGGATTGGTATCATCGAAGCGAAGATTGCATACGCCATTGTATTTTTCGGCAACACCGAAGTCCATGCAGATGGCTTTGGCGTGTCCGATATGAAGATAGCCGTTGGGTTCAGGCGGGAAACGGGTCTGTATGCGCCCTGCGTTTTTGCCTTCTGCCAAATCCTGTTCGACAAGCTGTTCGACAAAACTCAAACTCTTCTTCTCGTCTTCTGGTCTTTCTTCTTTTACTGCCATAATTTTGTCGTTATATTATTGATGGTGCAAATTTACGCAAAAAATCCTTAGCGTCCACGTCTTGCACTGATAAATTTGGGGTCGTTCCGCCCACCGGCAAGGAGACTGGTGACAAATATAGCCAACACTCATGTCCTTGCGACTGGCGCATTTTTGTACAAAGGCCCTGTACGGACACTACAAGGGCCTTGTACGGACGCTACAAAGGCCTTGTACGGACACTACAAAGCCTTTGTAGTGATGATACACGGCCTTTGTACAATGACATTTCTTCCACACTTTCCACATTACCTCTACCGAAAAAGGTGATTAGACATCAATCGACCCATAAAAAAAACAGACCGAGACGAAAGGTGTCGGCCTTCGCGTCCCGGTCTGAAAAATGAATGGTTGGCGACGGCTGTCACAGCCCCCGTAACCCCTATGGATAAAACTAGAATTATAAGTTATGAATAGTCTTTCTCATTTTGCAAATATTCTTATTCGTTCTCACCTTCCTGCTCAGCCTCATGCTCGGCAATGAGTTTCTGCTGCAGGTCGTTGGGTACAAGTTCGTAACTGGCAAACTTGGTGATGAACGATGCGCGTCCGCCCGTCAGACTACTCAGCGAGATGGAGTAGTTGCTGAGTTCCTTGAGAGGTATCTTGGCCTGGAGTTTCTGGTAGCCGGCCTCGCTGTCCATACCCATAATCATGGCACGGCGTCCCTGCAAGTCGCTCATCACGTCGCCCATATAGTCGGACGGAACGTAGACCTCAAGGTCATTGATCGGCTCGAGAATCTTCGGGCCGGCCTCCTTGAATGCTGCGGAGAACGCATTGCGTGCTGCAAGCATGAACGAGAGTTCGTTGGAGTCTACCGGGTGCATCTTGCCGTCGTATACTACCACGCGCACATCGCGGGCATAACTGCCGGTCAGCGGTCCGTGCTCCATACGGTCCATGATACCCTTGAGGATAGCGGGCATGAAACGGGCGTCGATAGCGCCTCCGACAACAGAGTTGATGAAGACGAGCTTTCCGCCCCACTCCAAGTCGACAACTTCCTTGCCTTTGATATTGACCTTGAATTCCTGCCCGTTGATCTTGTAACTTGTAGGATCGGGCATACCCTCAGCATACGGCTCAATGATAAGGTGTACTTCACCAAACTGGCCAGCACCGCCAGACTGCTTTTTGTGACGGTAGTCGGCACGGGCCATCTTGGTAATGGTCTCGCGATAGGGTATGCGGGTAGGCTCAAACTTGATGGCAATCTTGTCGTTGTTTTCCAGACGCCACTTCAAGGTACGCAGGTGGAACTCACCCTGTCCGCGGACGATAGTCTGGCGCAACTCCTTGCTTTGCTCGATGATCCAAGTGGGATCCTCCTGATGCATACGGAGAAGTGCGGCCATGAGTTTTTCTGTCTCTGCGGTGTTGACAGCCTTGATGGCACGGGAGAATTTCGGGTTGGGATACTTGATGAAGTCGAATTTCCACTCACAGTCCTTGCCGTTGAGCGTATTGCCGGTCTTCACGTCCTTGAGTTTCACGGTACAGCCGATATCTCCGGCATTGAGCTGGTCTACTGCCACGCGGTTGGCTCCAGCACAGGCGTAGATCTGTCCGATACGTTCCTTGGAACCGCGGTCGGCATTGGTCAGATCGTCACCGGCCTTGATGCATCCGCTCATCACCTTGAAGTAGCTCACTTCGCCGATATGCGGCTCAAGTCCGGTCTTGAAGAAATATACCGACTCCGGACCAGTCGTGTCGGGCGTAATCTCTTCGCCGCGTGTATTGTGCAGTTTCGGCATCTCGCTGACGAAAGGTACTACGTTGCCCAGGAATTCCATCAGTCGGCGCACACCCATGTCTTTTCCGGCGCACACGCAGAACACGGGGAAGATGCTGCGGGTGACCAGTCCCTTGCGGATACCCTCACGCAACTCGTCTTCCGAAAGTGTTTCCTCCTCGAAGAATTTCTCCATGAGCGTCTCGTCGTTCTCTGCAGCGGCCTCTACAAGCGCCTTGTGCAGCTCCATGGCCTTGTCCATCTCCTCGGCGGGAATATCCTCGATGACAGGCATACCACCTTCGGGCTTCCACGAATATTTCTTCATGAGCAGCACGTCTATCAAAGCATTGAAGCCCGATCCGGTCTGTATGGGGTATTGTATCTGTACGCACTTGGGGCCATAGATGGCCTGCATGTTGGCAATGACATTGTCAAAGTCGCACTTGTCGGAGTCCAGCTGGTTGATGAGGAAGATGACTGGTTTTTTCAGTTTTTCGGTATACCGGAAATTGTTCTGTGTACCTACTTCCGGTCCATATTGTCCGTTGATGAGAATGACTGCCTGATCGGTAACATTGAGGGCCGTGATGGCACCGCCGATGAAGTCATCGGATCCCGGACAGTCAATGATATTGAGTTTTTTGTTGTTCCATTCCACGTGGAATACCGTGGGGAACACCGAATAGCCATATTCTTGTTCTACAGGGAAGTAGTCGCTCACCGTGTTCTTTGCTTCCACCGTACCGCGGCGCTTGATGATACCACTTCCGTAAAGCATCGATTCGGCAAGGGTGGACTTGCCGGAACCCGCACTGCCCAGCAATGCGATGTTCTTGATTTCGTTGGTTTGATAGACTCTCATATTATTAGGTATTAAAGTTGTTAACATGTCGTTCGCGCGACTTACGCGGCACACGCTCCAAATACTGGTAAAGCATGCCGTCGCTCCGCCACGCTTGATGCCCACTAAGTTAGGCATTTTCGGAAAAACTCCAAAAGAATGCACGCAAAATACCGACACTTTTAAAACATATTAGTAATTTTGCATCAAATCAAGACAGGCAACCCTACATGGCCGGACTATATATCCACATACCTTTCTGCGCCAGCAGATGCATCTACTGCGGCTTTTACAGCACGGTCATGCCGCAATTCCGCGATGACTACATCGACGCCGTTTGCAAGGAGATGACCCTGCGCCGCAACTATCTGCCGCAAAACGACCGCAAGATTCACACATTATACATAGGCGGCGGTACACCGTCACTCCTTCTTCCCCGGCATTTCGACCAGTTGTTCGAGGCCATACACCACAATTTCGATGTCTGTTTGGAAGAAACAACTGTAGAGGTCAATCCCGATGATGTGACTACCGAACTGGCGCAATGCCTGCACCGCATCGGTGTAGACCGTGTAAGCATGGGCGCGCAGACCTTCAATGATGACCGCTTGCATTTTCTCCGGCGGCGACACCATGCAGCCGACGTGAAGTGCGCCATTGACGCACTGAGAAAAAACGATATAGAAAATATCAGCATCGACCTCATGTTCGGTTTCCCCAATGAGACCGCCAACGATTGGAGAAACGACCTCAACCACACCCTGGCACTCGACGTACCCCACATCTCGGCATATAGTCTGATGTACGAGGAGGGCACCCCACTCTACCGACTGCTGCAAAATGGAAAGATAGAAGAAATCGACGAAGAACTCAGCCTGCAGATGTACGATATGCTGACAGACACGCTCGTATCCGCCGGATACCGCCACTATGAGATCAGCAATTTTGCACGCCCCGGCTACGAGGCCCGGCACAACAGCAGTTACTGGCACGACATACCCTACATCGGACTCGGAACAGCATCCCACTCCTATTGTCTGACATCCCGACAATGGAATGTCAGCGACATACATCACTATATTTCTGCTGTCAACGAAGGACGTATTCCTATGCAAAGCGAAACTATCGACGCACAGACTCACTACGACGATCTGGTGACAACGGCTCTGCGTACCTCCGAAGGTCTTGACCTCAGCTTGTTGACCACCGAACAACGCGACTACATCACCGCCAATGCACAAAACCACTTGCACCAGGGCAATGCAGAAATCACAGACCACCACCTGCGCCTCACCCGGAAAGGGCTCTACATCAGCGACCTCGTCATGAGCGACCTCATGATGGTATGAGCACACATCGGCATCACTTTTCAAGCAAAATCCACAAAGCATCCATGACAGAAAAAGAATTCGACTCCTATTGGACAGCCCACAAGACACAGATACTCAATAGTGACAGCACCTACCAAAAGGCAAAGGCGAACTACAAGACAACAGGCGGAGCCGACCTGCTGCTCTATGCCATTCCCGTCATCACCGGTATCCTCACCATGGAGTATTGCACACTCCATCGCGAGTTGCTCCGCTGGCTACTATGCGCAGTCGTTGTCATCGTCAGCTTTGTCGTCTGCGTATGGGTGAAGAGCCTCATCACCGACAGCCTACCCCCTGAAGCGGTAGAAAACAAAATCCGCCAACGCCTACACGATGAGATGGTGGAAAATTAGAACTCGCCTTAACATAAAATCACGCAACCCCAAATCGCATTGTGACAAAAAATCCCTAACTTTGCAATACAATAAACCTGTGGGGATTTTTCCCCTTACCTTTGCGCCAAGCGACAGAAAATAACATATAAAACAACAAATAACATTATGGCAACAACACCAGAGTTCAAGTACGCTCCCATGTTCCAACTGGGAAAGGACACGACCGAGTACAGACTGCTCACCACAGAAGGCGTGAGCACAGCCGAGTTTGAAGGAAAGACAATACTGAAGGTCTCCAAGGAGGCACTCACTCTTCTTGCACAGCAGGCCTTTCATGACGTAGAATTCATGCTCCGCCGCGAACACAACGAACAAGTGGCCAAGATACTCACCGACCCCGAGGCTTCGGAAAACGACAAATACGTAGCCCTGCAGTTCCTCCGCAATGCCGAGACTGCCGTCAAGGGCATCCTGCCTTTCTGCCAGGACACCGGCACGGCCATCATTCACGGCGAGAAAGGACAGCGCGTATGGACTGACTTCGAAGACGAGGAAGCACTGAGCCTCGGTGTATACAACACCTACACTCAGGACAACCTGCGCTACTCGCAGAACGCTCCGCTCAATATGTACGACGAGGTAAACACCCGCTGCAATCTCCCTGCACAGATCGACATTGAGGCCACCGAAGGCGACGAGTACCGCTTCGTCATGGTTGCCAAAGGCGGCGGCTCGGCCAACAAGACCTACTTCTACCCGATGACCAAAGCCACCATACAGAACGAGGGCACACTGCTCCCGTTCCTCGTAGAGAAAATGAAGAGCCTCGGTACCGCAGCATGCCCGCCCTACCACATCGCCTTCGTCATCGGCGGCACCAGCGCAGAGAAGAACCTGCTCACTGTGAAGCTCGCATCCATCAAGTATTACGACAACCTGCCCACCACCGGCGACGAGACCGGACGCGCATTCCGTGACATCGACCTTGAAAACAAACTGCTCGAAGAGGCCCACAAGATCGGTCTCGGCGCACAGTTCGGCGGCAAATATCTGGCTCACGACATCCGTGTCGTACGCCTGCCGCGCCACGGCGCAAGTTGCCCCATCGGTATGGGCGTAAGCTGCTCGGCCGACCGCAACATCAAGGCCAAAATCACCAAAGACGGTATCTGGCTGGAAAAGATGGACGAGAATCCTACAGAACTTATCCCCGAAGAACTGCGCAAGCCCGGCGAAGGCGCAAAAGGTATTGAGATCGATCTCGACAAGGGTATCGACCATGTACGCGAAGAGCTCACCAAGTACCCCGTAAGCACACGCGTCAATCTGAAGGGTACCATCATCGTCGCACGCGATATCGCACACGCCAAACTCAAGGCACGTCTCGATGCCGGCGAAGATCTTCCCGCCTACTTCAAAGACCATCCCATTCTTTACGCCGGACCGGCCAAGACACCCGAAGGCTATCCCTGCGGTTCGATGGGCCCGACAACAGCCAACCGCATGGACCCCTATGTAGACGAATTCCAGGACCACGGAGGTTCGCTCGTGATGATTGCCAAGGGCAACCGCGGCCAGGTCGTCACCGATGCCTGCGCCAAACACGGCGGATTCTATCTCGGAACCATCGGCGGAGTGGCAGCCGTACTTTCACAGAGCAGCATCAAGAGCATCGAGTGCGTGGAGTATCCCGAACTCGGCATGGAGGCCATCTGGAAAATTACGGTCGAGGATTTCCCCGCATTTATCCTCGTCGACGACAAGGGTAACGACTTCTTCAAACAACTGAAGCCGTGGACACCCTGCACACACTGCCAGAAATAAGAACGGCATGCGTACACCGCCACACCAATGCGCGGTGGACATCCATAAGTTAGCATTTGAGGCGGCAGGCGCACGGAACATATTCCACACGCCGTGCCGCCTTTCTTTTCAAACGGGTGTTTTTCCAGACACCCACACACCAACAAAAAAGACACCATCATGACCCAAAAAGCACTGTTCACAGCCCTGTTCTCCATGACCCTTCTCTCGGCCATGGGACAAGACATCACCCTATCCTCACCCGACAAAAGCCGGGGAGTGGACATCATGCAGGCACTGTCAGACCGCCAATCGATACGCGAATGTGCCGACAAACCACTGTCTACCGCCGACCTATCCGACCTGCTCTGGGCAGCCAATGGCATCAACCGTCCCGACGGCAAGCGCACCGCCCCATCAGCCATGAATTGCCAGGATATCGACATCTACGCAGTCATGGCAGACGGCGCATACCGCTATGATGCCCAAGCCAACAAACTCACGCTTGTGACCACTGGAGACCATCGTGCAGCAGTAGCAGGACGACAGACTGGCGTGGCCACATTTCCCGTAATGCTCGTTTTGGTATCCGACCTATCCAAATTCAAGCACAAGGACGACCGCACCCAACTCATCGCGGCCATGGACGCCGGCTACGTGTCACAAAACATCTGTGTCTTTTGTGCAGCAGCGGGGCTCGCCACTGTACCGCGCGCCACTATGGACGAGCAGGAACTGCGCAAGGTACTGCAACTCACCGACGCACAGATACCCCTACTCAACAACCCCGTAGGCTACAGGAAATAAGCCCCGGAAGAACAACAGAATGTCATGCAAAGAGGAACGGGCCGGACACACCGCAAATACGGTATGCCCGACCCGTTCCTCTTTGCTTTGTGCAGAATATATCCGGCCGACCTCGGTTTAGTCGTATTTTTGCAGTAACTTTGCAGAAAAGAAACGTATACACAAGAAATGATTTCAGTAGAAGGACTAAAAGTGGAGTTTGGTGTAAAACCGCTGTTCAGCAATGCCAGTTTCGTTGTCAACGACCACGACCGCGTGGCACTCGTCGGCAAAAACGGTGCAGGAAAATCAACATTGCTGAAGATACTTTGCGGCCAGCAACAGCCCACCTCCGGTACCGTAGCCATTCCTACGGATACGACCATAGGCTACCTGCCACAGGTAATGATACTACAAGACGACACGACCGTGAAGGAAGAAGCGCGCAAAGCCTTCGCCGACAATACACGGCTCAAAGAAAAAATAGAAGACCTCAACCGGCAGCTCGCCGAGCGCACCGACTACGAAAGCGACAGCTATGCCGCGCTCGTTGAGAAATTTACCCAGGAGCACGAACGCTACATGATGCTCGGCGGTGAGAACTATGAGGCAGAAATAGAACGAACCCTGACCGGACTCGGATTCGAACGCAAAGACTTCGACCGGCCCACGTCTGAATTCAGCGGCGGATGGCGTATGCGCATCGAGTTGGCCAAGATACTCCTCCGCAAACCCGACGTACTGCTGCTCGACGAACCGACCAACCACCTCGACATCGAAAGTATAGAGTGGCTCGAACGTTTTCTGCAGCAAAGCGCCAAGGCCGTGTTGCTCGTCAGCCACGACCGCGCCTTCATCAACAACGCCACCAACCGCACCCTGGAAATATCCTGCGGACAGGTGATCGACTACAAGGTGAAATATGACGAATACCTGAAACTACGCGCCGAACGCCGCGAACAGCAAATGCGCGCCTACGAGAACCAGCAGAAAGAAATTGCCGACATCAAGGCCTTCATCGAGCGGTTCCGCTACCAGGCCACCAAAGCCGTACAGGTACAGAGCCGTATCAAGCAACTGGCCAAGATTGTACCCATCGAAGTGGACGAGGTGGACAATTCGGCCATGCACTTGAAGTTTCCGCCCTGCCTGCGCAGCGGTGACTATCCCGTCATCTGCGACAACGTACGCAAAGACTATGGAGAACACACTGTGTTCGACTATGTGACACTGACCATCAAGCGTGGCGAGAAAGTGGCCTTCGTCGGCAAAAACGGAGAGGGAAAATCCACACTCGTCAAGTGCATCATGGGCGAAATACCCTACACCGGAAAACTGAAAATCGGACACAATGTGGAAATAGGGTATTTCGCACAAAACCAGGCCCAACTGCTTGACGGCGAACTGACCGTATTCGACACCATCGACCGCGTGGCCAAAGGCGAAATACGTCTGAAAATCAAAAATATCCTTGGAGCGTTCATGTTTGGCGGAGAGGCTTCCGACAAATACGTCAAAGTATTGAGCGGTGGTGAGCGTAGCCGTCTGGCCATGATCAAACTGCTGCTCGAACCGGTCAACTTCCTCATCCTCGACGAGCCGACCAACCACCTCGACATCCCCTCAAAGGAAGTGCTCAAAGAAGCCATCAAAGCCTTCGACGGCACCGCCATCATCGTCAGCCACGACCGCGAATTTCTCGACGGACTTGTAACCAAGGTCTACGAGTTCGGCGGAGGACAAGTGAAGGAACATCTCGGCGGCATCTACGAATTCTTGCGCCAACACGACATAGACTCGCTCGACAGTCTCGGACGCAACAAGACAGAAGATGTACCGGCGGCCGGCACTCCGACACCGGCCGCCCAACCTGCCGGAAAGGTAAGTTATGCAGAACACAAGGAACTGCAGAAAAAGATACGCAAGGCCGAAAAGGCCGTCAAGGACTCGGAGAACAAAATCGAATCGATGGAAAAACGGCTCAAGGAACTCGACGCCATACTGTGCACCCCCGAGGGCGCATCCAACATGGAACTCATCACCGAATATACCTCCACGAAAAAGGTACTTGACGAGGAAGAGGAACGTTGGGAAACGCTCTCCGAAGAACTCGAAGGTCTGAAGGGTCAGGCACAATAACAGACTTGCCGGACAACAAGCATATACATCAATAACCAATATACAACACCATCATGAACATGAAAAGTATCATTCCGATGATGGCCTTTGCAGCCATGCCCTTGACAGGTGCAGCGCAAAGCCCATACCATTCGGGCATAGACATGACCAACCTCGACCAAAGTGTGAAACCCGGAGAGGACTTCTACCAATACGCCTGCGGAGGCTGGATGAAAAAGAACCCGCTGCCTGCCGCCTACTCCAGATACGGCAGTTTTGAGGTACTCATCGAGAACAACAACCAACGTATCAACACCATTCTCACCGACCTGACCAAAGGTTCATACGCCAAAGGGAGCGTCGAGCAAAAGCTGGGCGACTTCTACAAATTGGCCATGGACTCTGTGCGTCGCAACCGGGATGGCATAAAACCGCTTCTTCCTCTGCTCCGCGAAATGGACCGCGCAAAGACCACCACAGCCTTGCAGGACATACAGCGCAAGTACGCCGCCTTCGGATACGGCATGCCGATGTCTGTCATGTTCGGCGCAGACGAGAAGAATTCTTCGATGAACATCCTTAACGTATACCAGGGCGGCATCACACTGGGACAAAAGGAATACTATCTCGACAACGACGAGGCCACGACAAAGATACGTGAGGCTTACAAGACATTTGTCGTACGCATGTTCCGCCTCTTCGGTTATAGCGAAAGCCAGGCACAGTCCGACATGGAGCACATCCTCAAGATAGAAACAGCACTGGCCAAAGTCAGCAAGAGCCAAACCGAACTGCGCGACGTGGAGGCCAACTACAACAAAATGAGCCGCACTGACTTCGAGACCAAATATCCCCACCTGCAGTTGACCAGATTCCTCAATGCAGAAGGCGTGGCCACAGAAACCTTCCCCGACATGATTGTCGGACAGCCCGACTTCGTGGCAGGTGCCGACCGTCTGTTCAGCAGTCTGACCGCCGCAGAACTGCGTGCATACATGCAGTGGGATGCCATCCTGATGGCTGCAAACTATCTCAGCGACGAGGTGGGCGACGCCTACTTCGACTTCTTCGGCAAGACCTTGCGCGGACGCAAGGAAGACTATCCAAGATGGAAACGCGCCACCAACCAAGTAGAAAGCCAGATGGGAGAGGCCCTTGGTCGCATCTTCGTGGAAAAATACTTCCCCGCAGCCGCCAAGAAACGTATGGAGGAACTGGTCAAGAATCTCCAGACTTCACTCGCCGAACGCATCAAGGCACAGACCTGGATGAGCGACACGACAAAGAAAGCCGCCATAGAGAAACTCAATACTTTTTATGTAAAAATAGGTTATCCCGACACATGGAAAGACCTCAGCGGACTGACCATCGATGCGAAAAAGAGTTACTATGAGAACGTGATGGCTTGCTACCGTTTCAGAGATCAGGATGCCATCAACCGCCGCGCCGGAAAGCCCGTCGACCGTGACGAATGGCAGATGACGCCACAGACCGTGAACGCCTACTACAATCCGACAACCAACGAGATATGTTTCCCTGCCGGAATACTCCAGCTGCCCTTCTTCGACATGACGGCCGACGATGCCTTCAACTATGGTGCCATCGGTGTCGTGATAGGACATGAGATGACACACGGATTCGACGACCAGGGCCGCCACTACGACAAGAACGGCAATATGACCGACTGGTGGACTGCATCTGATGCAGACAATTTCACCGCACGTACCGGCCGCTACGCAGACTTCTTCTCGGCCATCAAGGTTCTTCCCGACCTCAATGCCAACGGACGGCTCACCCTCGGCGAAAACCTTGCCGACCACGGAGGACTCGAGGTGGCATTCAACGCCCTGAAAAACGCAACCAAAGACACTCCCCTGCCGACGGTTGACGGCCTGACACCCGAGCAGCGCTTCTTCCTTGCCTACGCCGGCGTATGGGCCAACAATATCACCGAAGCGGAGATCCGCAACCGTACAAAGAGCGACCCTCACTCGCTGGGCAAATGGCGTGTCAACGGTGCCGTACCCCACATCAAAGCATGGTATGAGGCCTTCGGCATAGCACCGACAGACAAGATGTACCTCAACGAGACCGACCGTCTGCAGTTGTGGTAATCAGAAGCCGGAACACCAATACAGACAATCCGTCTACAAACCACTAAAAAAGGCGCGCCGCCAAGTGAACGATATCACTGGCGACGCGCCTTTTTCCGGCCTGGTTCTGACGATATCACTTGCCTTGCGCCTTGCGCAGCAGCGCATCGACCTCCTCAAACTCCTTTCCCATATTGAGATTGAGATATATCGTATAGAGAGGAAGTCCCCAACGGCCGATCTGATCGGGTGCCAATTGGCGGTAACGCTGAAGATAGGGCATCGCCTTCGAATAGTAATCCAACATCACCGAGCGTTGCGCCTTCGTAAGTTTTGTGTGTCCGTCCAAGGCCACCCCCTGATTATAGTATGCCAACCCTGCATTGAGGTAAACGTCTGCCAAACTATCGTTGACTGCAATCAGACTGTCACAAATAGTGATGCACTCACTATATTTTCCTTGGGCCAGCAACACACTGCTCTTGGCAAACCTGAACATCACACTACTACTGTCTGCCCTCAGGGCCTTATCACAAAGAGAACTGGCCTCAGCGATAAACCCATGCCCGAAATAGTAGTCAAAAAGATGGGGAAAGAAATATGTGGAATACGGAAAACGGTCAAAGCCCTCCTGAAGCGTAGCGAGCACAGCCGCCGTATCCGCCTTCAGCTTATAGGTCTCGGCCACATACTGGTACAACGTTTCCAGATGGGAAGTGTCCTTTCGGGCCAGGTCTACATAACGCAAGGCCTTGTCGATGTCCTGCAGTTTGTACCCACAATACACGGCATAGAAGGCAGCCTGCGGCATGAGCCTGTCGGTCTGCATATACTGGTATCCGGAAAACAGCGGTTGCGACTGGCAATCGAGATAAGTATGGAAGAAATCGTATGACACGGAAAAATCCTGTTTGCGCATGAAGTACAGACCGCCGTTGTACAAATTGGGACGGTAGAGATTGAGATACTCTGCGTGCTTCTTGCGGTATTTCAACCGCACACGTCCGGTCTCGTCGGGCTGCATGTCGAGCGAGTCGAGACCTTCGAGTACACCATACATCCGGTAGGCCGCCTTCAGCAATTGCGCAGTGTCGGCGGTATGGTGGAGATACATTTCCTCATTGGTCTTGTCGTATTGCTTCTTGACGGCATCAAAAAGCACAAGCCATACTTTTTCGTTGTTGCGGCAAGCAGAATCGGTCAACAGTTGCCGCAAAGATGCCTCAGTCTCGGCCAACGACGTACCAGCCTTGATGTTTGCCTTTGCCTTTGCCAGCTCCTTTTTTTGTGCTTGCGCACCGGAGAAAACAGTCAACAGAAGAACTGCAGTGAAAATCAAATTCTTGAACATATTATCCTGCGTCTACTCGATATTTAGGGGTCATTTTTTCAGATAGTATCGGGACATCAAAGAGTCCCCTTTGAGGAAAAGGACTGTACGGCATTGCTCCACACAGTCCTTTTTTTGTTTCGTCAGACCGTTCCTGCGAGGAAAGGCCTTTCCTTATGGAGTGATTTTCTACAGACTACTGGGCCACCTCTTTGGTACGGGCGTCATTCTCGCCATAGAGGTTGTAGTAGATGTTGTAGAGCAGGTACTTCCAGTTGGCGCGCTCCTGATTGGGATCGAGCTGACGGGCCTTCTCCAGATAGCCGCAAGTCTCCTCGAGAATAGCCTTCTGCTTGGCCATGTCTTCTATGCCAGCGGCCTTGTTGTTGTTGCAATAAGCCATCCATGTGAGGATAAGAGCGTCGTCCTTGACTGCAGCGGCAGCCTTGAAATCTGCGATGGCCTCATCCCACTTGCTTGCCTGCATCTCCATCTGTCCCTTTGTGGCAAGTGCCATAAAGTCGTTGGGATTGTGGGCAAGACGGTCAGATATCAACTGTGCCTGACGGTCGGTCTGGCCGAGACTGCCGAGAAGAGATACCAGGTTGGCGAAGAGATTTTCGTTCTGGCTGTCGTTCTGATAGAGTTTCTCAAATTCAGACACACAAGCCACCGAGTCCTCACGGGTCTTCATAGCCTGCTGCATGAGTACCATCTTCACGTTGAGGGCTTCCTTGTACGATGTAGTATCAGTAAGGGCGATGTCGATATACTTGTTGGCAGCGGCCTCGTCCTTCTGCTGATAAGCAAGTGTTCCAGCTACACGGGCAACCTCACCAAGATACAAATCGGGACTCTTGGTCTTGTCAATCTCAGCAAAGAGAGGTGCAGTGGCAGTCTCTACGTAGAGACCGAAATACTTGAGGGCATTGGCATTGTCATCAGCCTGCAGGGCATCCTGACCAGCATTGACAAGATTGGTGCGCAGGTTCCACAGACCGTCTTGATTCTTCTTGTGGAACTTGGGAGAGATCTTGCCCTTTGCATTGGGAAGATTGTCGTACTTGTCACACTCCATTGCATCATTGAGAGCCTTGGCAAGTGCCTCGTACATTCCCGCATTGTCAACGGGTTTGTCACCCTTCTGACCCATTTGGGCCATCATTTGGTTTTCCTGAATGATGCCGATTTCCTTGTCTACCTTTGACTTGGAAATCTCCACCAGTTTGTTGTAAGCCTTTGCTTTCTGCTCATCGTTGAGAGAAGAAAGGTTGCTCTGTACAAGAGCAGCTGCCTGAGAATAGTCCTTGCACTTGAGAATCTCCTTCAAGGCATCCTGGGCAAAGGCTGAGTTGGCAGCTACTGCCAACAGAGCCATCATCATAAATTTTTTCATATTGATAACTATTAATAAATGTTCTGTCCGTGAAATACAGGCTTGTGTCAAGACACTGCCTTATTCCTCACCCTGGGTCTCGGCATCATCTGTTACCGTTTCGTCCGGAAGCAGGTCAGCGGAAGCAGATTCCGGCTGGGCCTCGCTGGCAAAACCACCATCTTCCTGCAGGTCGCCCTGTGTCTTGGCCCACTGTGCACGGCTGTCTTCCTCTACCGAGGCTTCGAGATCGCTGCTCATCACCTTGCATACGCTGGCAATGACATCGTTCTTCTTTGCAAGATTGATAAGACGTACACCTTGCGTAGCACGTCCCATGACACGACATTCGGCTACAGCCATGCGGATGACAATACCACTCTTGTTGATGATCATCAGGTCGTTCTTGTCGGTCACGTTCTTGATGGCAACCAAACGGCCTGTCTTTTCCGTGATGCTGAGCGTCTTCACACCCTTTGCACCACGGTTGGTCTTGCGGTAGTCTTCTACCTGCGACCGTTTTCCATATCCGTTCTCGCTGACCACCATCACATTCTCGGTGGCGGCATCGTTGACCACGATCATGCCGACAACCTCATCGTCGCCACCGTCAAGCCGCATACCGCGGACGCCGGTAGAAACACGGCCCATGGTACGGATGTCGCCCTCGTCGAAGCGCACGGCGCGACCGTTGCGGTTGGCCAGAATCAGTTCGTTGTGACCGTTGGTCAGCCGTACATCCACCACCTCGTCACCCTCAACGATATTGATGGCAATGACACCGTTGGTACGCGGACGGGAGTAGGCCTCAAGACTGGTCTTCTTCACGGTACCGTTCTTGGTGGCGAAGATGACGTAGTGTGACTTGACAAACTCCTCGTCATTGAGTCCGCGCAGACGGAGCATCGCGTTGATAGAGTCGTCACCGTCGATATTGAGCATATTCTGGATGGCGCGTCCCTTGAAGTTCTTGTCGCCTTCGGGTATCTCGTAGCACTTCAGCCAGTAGCAACGACCCTTCCGTGTGAAGAAGAGCATAGTCTGGTGCATGGTGGCGGGGTAGATAAACTCACTGAAGTCCTGCTCACGCGTACGCGTCCCCTTGGATCCGACACCGCCGCGCGACTGCTCACGGAACTCACTCAGCGGCGTACGCTTGATGTAGCCCATATGGCTCACTGTGATGACAACGGGGTCATTGGGATAGAAGTCTTCGGCATTGAACTCATGCTCATAGGGTTTGATCTCGGTACGACGTTCATCGTTGTACTTGTCCTTCACCTCAAGAAGTTCATCCTTCATCACCTTCTTGCAAAGTTCGGGATCGTCGAGAATAGACTGCAGATAGGCAATCTGTTTTTCCAGTTCCTCATACTCGGCATGCAACTGGTCCATACGCAGGCCGGTGAGCTGGGACAGGCGCATATCAACAATGGCCTTCGACTGTATCTCGTCGAGCTCGAAACGCGCCTCGAGGTTACGCTGGGCCTCAGTCGGGGTCTTGCTGCCACGGATAATGTGTACCACCTCGTCGATATTGTCGCAAGCGATGATGAGTCCCTCAAGGATGTGTGCACGCTCACGAGCCTTGCGCAGTTCAAACTTGGTGCGGCGGATAGTCACTTCATGACGGTGCTCCACAAAGTAGTGTACACAGTCTTTCAGTGTAAGCAGACGCGGACGTCCCTTGACAAGAGCGATACAGTTGACAGAAAATGAGCTCTGCATGGCTGTCATCTTGTAGAGCTTGTTGAGAATGACATTGGCATTGGCATCGCGCTTCACATCGACTACGATACGCATACCCTGTCGGCCAGACTCGTCATTGACATTGGAGATGCCGTCCAAACGACCTTCCTTTACAAGTTCGGCGATATTCTCCACCAACTGCTGTTTGTTGACCCCGTAGGGTATCTCCGTAACAACAATCTTGTCATGGGTGTCTCCGCTCTCAATTTCTGATTTGGCACGCAGGACAATACGTCCGCGACCGGTTTCGTAGGCGTCTTTCACGCCCTGCAGACCATAGATATAGGCACCGGTCGGGAAGTCGGGAGCCTTGATGTACTGCATCAGACCGTCGGTATCGATGTCCGGATTGTCTATGTATGCGCAGCAACCGTCGATGACCTCACCGAGGTTGTGTGTGGGGATATTGGTTGCCATACCGACAGCGATACCATTTCCGCCGTTGACCAGCAGGTTGGGAAGTTTGGTCGGCATGACTGAGGGTTCCTGCAGCGTGTCGTCAAAGTTGTTGACCATATCGACGGTATCCTTGTCGAGGTCGTCCATGACATGCTCACCCATCTTGGCAAGACGGCACTCGGTATATCGCATGGCGGCCGGAGAGTCGCCGTCGATAGAACCGAAGTTTCCCTGACCGTCGACAAGCGTATAGCGCATGTTCCAGTCCTGCCCCATACGCACCAAGGCTCCGTATACGGAACTGTCGCCGTGCGGGTGATACTTACCGAGCACTTCACCGACAACGCGTGCACATTTCTTATAAGCGTTGTTGCTTGTGTTTCCGATACCCAGCATACCATAGAGAATACGGCGGTGTACGGGTTTGAAACCGTCACGCACATCGGGCAAGGCACGGGCTACGATGACCGACATACTATAGTCGATGTACGACGACCGCATCTCCTCCTCAATGTTGATTTTGATGATTCTGTCCTGATCTATTGTCTGATTTTCGTCCATTATATATGTTTGCTTTTGGCGTATACTTGTTCCATACGCCATCGGTTATTGTTTTCTATTTCCGTATGCAGCACGCACTCTCAACGTCTGTCTGCGGACAAGGGCCGAACAAAAGAGGATAAATTCGAGCCAAATCCGACAACGCCTTTTTCAACAAAAATGCCCGCTAAGGCCATTTGCTTTCGCTGTGAGAGGTTTGTACCGTCTGTTTCAGCGTGTAAAAGTACAAAAAAACAACGAGACGATAAAACTTTTAATTCCTAAAAACAATTAAGGCGCGTTCTATAAATTCCACGCAAGATGGAAAGTCTACCACGGACATTTACCACTAAGCCTGAAAAAGGCTCAGTTGGCGAAATGTCAACTGAGCCTTTTAGAGTGCCAATAACAAATTATCTTACATCCACGCCCCGAATCTTGCGCTTGGCAAGGGAGCGGTGAAGTAATAGTTCTGGTCGTTGCTGCTGTCGAGGAAGTTGACCTTCTTCATGCCGAAGAACGGGAGAC
>CAVFEZ010000005.1:0-72323 GCA_963621665.1 Akkermansia muciniphila
AGTGAAGAGGAGGAGACTCGAACTCCCACGACACAATTGTCACTACCCCCTCAAAGTAGCGCGTCTACCAATTCCGCCACCTCTCCAACTTAAATAAAAAAAACGTGCCCAGAACAGGACTCGAACCTGCACGTCGTGAAACACACGCACCTGAAACGTGCGCGTCTACCAATTCCGCCACCTGGGCAAACAAAGGATTTTCCTTTTGGTAATCTTATCCAGAATGTTGAGCGGCAAACGGGACTCGGACCCGCGACCCCAACCTTGGCAAGGTTGTACTCTACCAACTGAGCTATTGCCGCATTCTCCTAAGCGTTGTTAGGAGCATTTCTCTAAATGCGGTTGCAAAGGTAGTGGTTTTCCGTAATACCACAAAACCTTTCCGCGTTTTTTTTCAAAAAAAAATCATTTTCCTCAATCCATACGTAAGAAATAGTCCTCAACGGAGTAATTTCGAAGCACTTCAAGTTCCTTATTACCCGATTTGACAATTGCAATCGAAGGATGGGTAATGCCATTAAACATACAAGTCTTCACTGTTGTGTAATGCAACATATCCTCAAAGATCACATTTTCTCCAATTTCCAGTTCATGGTCAAATTGCCATTCACCCATAAAATCACCAGACAAGCAACTATTTCCTCCCAATCTATAGACATGAGCCGAATTTACACATTCAGACCCCTCTATATTTTTCGCACCCCTTACAGCAGGGAAATATGGCATTTCAAGACAATCGGGCATATGACAAGTAAAACTCACATTGAGAATAGCAGTTTTGATACCGGAATCCTCGACCACATCGACGACTTGCGACACCAATGGTCCTGTCTGCCACGCAAAAGCACTTCCAGGCTCCAACACAACATGCAAATGGGGGTATCGGCAACGAAATTCCTTCAAGATACGGACGAGCCGTTCTATATCATAGTCTTTTCGCGTCATCAAATGGCCACCACCAAAATTGATCCATTTCAATTGCGGAAACCATTTTGCAAAATGCTCCTCTATATGAACCAAAGACCGTTCGAACACCTCTGACCCACTCTCGCAATGACAATGGCAATGAAAACCCTCTATATCTTCGGGCAATACATCGGGCAGGCCTTCTGCACTGATACCAAAACGAGTTCCGGGAGCACAAGGATTGTACAAATCGGTCTCTACTTCCGAATAGCGAGGATTGACTCTTAGCCCGAAACTGAGCATAGGATTGGCGGATTTTGCCTGTAGACGAAAACGCTCGTATTGAGTCATTGAATTAAATGTCAAGTGACTTGAACATTTTGCGATGTCATCCATTTCATATTCCGTATAGGCAGGAGAATAGGTATGGGCCTTGTTACCGAACTTTTCGTATGCCATGCGGGCTTCGGCAAGCGAACTGGCAGTTGTAGAATTGATATACTCACGAAATATCGGGAAGGTTTTCCACAAAGCATACGCCTTAAACGCCAATATAATCTCAACTCCCGCACGGTCGGCGACAGATTTTATCAGCGACAGATTGCGCCGAAGTTTGTCTTCCTCCAATATATACATCGGACGATGTATCTGTTCGAACGTTTCAGTATTTACTTTCATATGATCTAATTGTCATCCACCATCTGCAATTGAATGGATTGATTTACACATTATTTATATATAGAGTATTTACCAATATGTTTTTCTGACATATTTATACAGTGTCTGTATTTAGAAGATTTTCTTTGGTAGGAGTTATTCTCAACTTATACCGACCATTTTCAAAAACGATACGCATGACACCTTCAGGATGGTATTCGTCTGGAGAAACCGCAAGGGCAACATGCCCCATTGTCCGCCTTAGATTTAGTTCCACACAGGGATGAACTTTCAACTCACCTGTTCCATCAGTAACCAACATCATATCTATTCCAAAAGGACCAAAGTATTTCTTAGCCAAAAAACGCTGCGCTAACGAAATGACGGTCTCACACAATTTGTCTATCAAATTCAGATTGACACACCTCGACAACATTTCGCGTTTACGAGTTTCCGTTGCCAGCACATTACCGACATAGGCTCCGTTTTTCGTATGAAAAAGAGACAAGCCACAATATTTCACTTGTCCGTCCATCGTAATTTCGAATTCCATTCCGAAATCGATTACCTTATTATAATAAGGCTCAACCATAATTCCACCTTGACGGGCTATCACATTACGGCTCCATCCCTTCTGATGGCCATCCATTTCCGAGAAGACATACCTCACTCCCCTTCCGCTGCAGCTCCATGGCGCCTTAAGAACACTTTGACCATTACGCTTGGCAACAAATTCCACTTCCTCCAATGTAGCGCAATAAAAAGAATCGCCTACACAATGTGGACTCACTGACTTCAATGCTGGCAAAAAATATGTAGCGGCAAAACTTCTGTTGCTCATTTTCCGTATCGTCTCCATCCTGTCTTCAGAGGGTACTGCCAAACCGACATTTTCCGAAGCCTCAACCAGTTCACGACCAATAGCCCGGTTCCACCCCCAAGGGCAAACTGCTATATCAGACATCTCTTCCACTGACAGGCTTTGCAATCCTGAAAAGTCCACAAAACGTACAACATGGGCGTATCTTTTCAGATGTCTTATTGATTCTTGCGCCGCCTGAGTGTCATCTACCACTACAATATCACCATCGTCAGCCCAAAGGGCCGCAAGGCCACCCAAATCCCTCCGTAGTTGGCGGACAGTATGGGGAGCAGTGAACAAATCCTTATGCATAGCCAAAGCAATATCATGCTCTGGATTGAATATATGTATCTTCATCGCTGCAAAGTTACGCCAAAAAGACCGGTGTACAAAACGAACCTTTCCGTTTTTCACTCACTTACCAATAGAGGCACTTTTATTACCTATAATGCATCGGGATAAGACAACCCGGGGAGAGTACGCTCCAAAGATTTTTCCATTTCATTCTGTCCTAGCGCAAATACTTGTCCCAATATGCCAAAAGAAACGGTCACAGATTTACCGTTGTAATAGACTTTTCCGACACTGAAAATAAAGTAGTTGTCCACCTTCATTCTTGTATTCAGAAAGGCATCCACCATCTCCGGTACAAACAATGACCCCAACGCACTCAAAGTTCCATGCTCCTTGGACCGCACATCAAGTATCTTTTTGTCCAGCACATTGGTCACCATCATTCTTACTTCCTCGTGATGCTTGTCCTTTTGGGGACAGGTTGCCACAAGTGCCACGAGCAACAGCACAGCTATTCCGATTCCGACAATTTTCTTGTTTTTCATTATTTTTCTTCATGTTTGTATACGAAGGCTTTGTACTGTCCGTACAAGGGCCTTGTAGCAACGGTACAAGGGTCTTGTAGCATCCGTACAAAGGTCTTGTAGCATCCGTACAAAGGTCTTGTAGCATCTGTACAAAGGCTTTGTAGTATTTCACAATAGACGTTTGCCAATACCGATAAAAACATCTACTTTCCGTGTAGCAACACAGACTTTATGAGTTTTTCCATTTCCGGTTTCTGCATAGCCCCTACTTGCAAAGTGGGAAGTCCGTCAACCGGAATAAAGAGCAAAGCCGGAATGGAAGTAATGCCAAAGACTTGCGCCAACTCTGGTTCTTGATCAATGTCTACTTTGTATACATCCAATTTTCCCTGATAAGCCATTGCCACCGACTCAAGGACAGGAGCAGTGGCCTTGCATGGTCCGCACCATGTAGCGTAGAAGTCAACAATGGCCGGACGCTGACCGAGAAAAGCCCATTGTGAGTTCTTTTCATAATCCATCACCTTGACTTTGAACATTTCCGTTGTCAAACTGGTGACCGGGTGTTCTTCACTCAATGTATCCTTGGCACCACTGTACGTTTCCGATTCATTGTTTTTTGGCGTTCGGCCGGCATTCGTACATGCCGCCATCCAACCAACAAAAGAAACTACAATTATTATAATAAGGTATCTCCTCATTGCGATTGTGTGTTTGTTATTACCGCTTGCAAAACTAATGAAAATAAACTATTTTACCCACGGTTTTCCGCATTATTCGGGATTTTGTCTTATCTTTGCAGAAGGCTACGGATAGACTATGCTCAAACATAACGTTCAGGAGCAGACTATAACGTGTACCACCGCTGCCGCCTAATTTCTCATACCAATATCACTGAAAAAGGCTAAAATATGAACATCAAAATAATTCTTTTCCTTTTTGCATTCTCTACGGTCACGTCATTTGCGCAAACAAAGAAAAAAAACACAGCAAGGAAAAACGTCACAAGTTCCACCACATCAACCGATGCCAAGGAGAAGGCGTTGTTTGAAGAAATGCTGCCAAGCACCCAACGTCTGTTTGTCATAGACAGTACCATTGTCAACAAAAACGATGTTCTTTCGGCAATACCCTTGCCTAAAGACTACGGGACGTTCATTCCATACAATACTCTTTTTCCAAATGCAGCAACTACCGACGCTTATGTTTTCGTCAATGGATTCAACAACAAGTGCTATTACTCATTGAACGACAGTACCGGACATTCCCGTTTTTTTACAATTGACAAAGAAGGTACCTCTTGGGGAACGCCCAAAGAAGTGACAACACTCGGAGAAAACCTAAGCCACATTGCATTTCCCTATATGTCTGCAGACGGCTCCACGCTTTATTTTACAGCGAAATCAAGCGATGCCCTCGGCGGCTATGATCTATTTGTCACAAGTCTTGATACAGATGAGGGGACCTTTCGGCAAGCCGAGAACATGGGATTGCCTTTCAATTCCGCCGATGACGATCTTTTGTATGTCATCGATGATACCGATTCTTTAGCATGGCTTGTATCCACACGCCGCCAGCCAGAAGGAAAAGCATGCATATATACCATCGCTTCCTCCCCCACCAGGCAAAACTATGACATCAACGAGTACACCACAGCCAAGATGAAGAATTTGGCCTCTATCGTACGAATCAGGGACACTTGGCCAACTCCGGAACTGCGCGAACGTGCCATGACTCGGCTCACTGGTCTCAAGAACCGTAATGCGCAGAATGCTGAAAAGGGAACCTTCCGCTTTGTAGTAAACGAAAATATCGTATACAAGGATCTTGAAGATTTCAAATCACCCGCTGACCGCCAAGCCTACCTTGCCCTACAGGAGAAAAAAGCGACCTTGGAGAGCAAAAAAGAATATCTTGCCCAGTTACGCGAAAAGTACCACAATTCTCCAAAGGCCTCCCAGAAAAAGATAGCGAACAGCATCATTCAAGCAGAACAAGACCTGAGTGCCTTACAAGAAGAAATACAACAAGCGGAAAAATCACTCCGCAACAACGAAATATTACTCAACAAACATTGACCGCAATGAAAAAATTTGAAGAATCAGAACTGATCATCAACAATGATGGCAGCATATTCCACCTACATTTACTTCCCAACCAACTGGCAGATAAAGTAATCCTGGTGGGAGATCCGGGACGCGTACAACTCGTAGCCTCACATTTCGACACACAAGAATGTGATGTATCCAACCGAGAGTTCCATACCATCACCGGAACCTATCAAGGAAAACGGATAACGGTACTTTCCACCGGTATCGGATGCGATAATATTGATATCGTGATGAACGAGATTGACGCTTTGGCCAACATCGACTTCGATACACGAACAGAAAAAGAAGAATTCCGACAGTTGGAAATTGTCAGAGTAGGAACGTGCGGCGGACTACAACCATACACCCCCACAGGTACATTCGTATGTTCCGAAATTTCAGTCGGATTTGACGGACTTCTCAATTTCTATGCGGGCCGCAACGCCATTTGCGATCTACAAATGGAAAGAGCACTAATCAACCACTTGGGATGGACAGGAAACTTATGTGCGCCTGCCCCCTATGTTATTGAAGCCGATAAAGAAATGGTAGACCGCATTGCAAAAGACGATATGATACGTGGTGTCACCATCGCTTGCGGTGGTTTCTTCGGTCCACAGGGAAGACAGTTGCGTCTTCACTTGGCAGACCCTCACCAAAACGAGAAAATACAAACTTTCGAACACAACGGACGCCGCATCACCAATTTCGAGATGGAGAGTTCCGCCCTGGCCGGACTGTCCTGCCTTATGGGACACAAGGCCACCACAGCCTGTGTAGTCATCGCCAACCGTGTCGTCCAAAAGGCAAACACCGGATACAAGCACCAGATTGACGATCTGATAAAACTTGTTTTGGAAAGAATATAGGATTATTATTTAGACTCTTCCCTTAAACGAATGAAAATATCACTCAGATACACCCTCCTCCTCTTCATACTCTGCGCATTCCAGATTATCCGCGCAGACAACAATCAAAAGCGCGAATTCAGAGGAGCCTGGATACAATGCGTTAACGGCCAATTCAGCGGAAAGACAACAGCAGACATACAACGGATGCTCATCTATCAACTGAACGAGCTACAGCGGGACGGTGTGAATGCCATCATCTTTCAAGTTCGTCCAGAATGTGACGCTCTCTACCAAAGCGACAAGGAGCCATGGAGCCGTTTTCTCACAGGACGCCAGGGACAGGCCCCAAGTCCATATTGGGACCCTTTACAATGGATGATAGACCAATGCCACCAAAGAGGCATGGAGTTGCACGCATGGATAAACCCTTACCGTGCAAAAACAAAAGGGACACAGGACCTTGCAACAAACCACATTGCCATCAAGCATCCTGAGCGGATATTCCCCTACGACGGACAATTCATTCTGAATCCCGGACTGCCGGAAAACAGGAAATACATCTGCGGCATCGTTGACGATATTGTGACACGCTACGATGTAGACGGAATACACATAGACGACTATTTCTACCCCTACCCCGTTGCCGGCCTCCCCATTCCTGACGACAATGCCTACGCCACATACAACAACGGCATCAGAAACAAAAACGACTGGCGGCGAGACAACGTGAACGTATTTGTCAAAGAACTGGGCGAAACCATACACCACCGCAAGCCTTGGGTGAAATTTGGCGTATCACCGTTCGGCATTTACCGCAACAAAAGCAACTCCCCTATTGGAAGCGACACGCGCGGCACACAAAATTACGATGACCTTTACGCAGACGTGCTGCTATGGGTAAACAACGGATGGGTGGACTACTGCGTACCCCAGATTTACTGGCAAATCGGACACTCTACCGCTGACTACAAGACGCTCATAGAGTGGTGGAACAAATATGCATCCAAGCGTCCCCTGTATATTGGTGAAGACGTAGAACGAACCGTCAAATATGCAGACCCCGACGTTGCGAACCAAAACCAAATGCCAGCCAAATACCGGCTTCACGCCCAAATGCCTTACGTCAAAGGAACCGTTTTGTGGTATGCCAAGGCAGTTGTCGACAATATCGGCAATTATGGTTCAGTATTGCGCAACAATTATTGGAAAAATCCAGCGCTTCAACCACTGATGCCGTTCATCGACGGAAAAGCGCCACGAAAGCCCAGCAAACTGAAACCGCTGCGAATAGACGACGACTATGTACTCTTTTGGACAAAGCCCAAAGGAAACGGCTGGAAAGACGAGGCCGTCAAATACGCAGTATACAGATTTGCAAAAGGAGAGAAAGTAGACCTTGACGATGCCTCACACATCGTCACCGTCACACCGGAAACAATGCTGAAATTACCATACACCGACGGAACGAAAGAATATACCTATGTTGTCACCTCGCTCGACAGAATGAGCAATGAAAGCAAGGGTGTAAAAAAACGAGTTAAGTTATAACCCTGTTACTTCCATAATGTGTGCAAGAAAGTCATCAAAAAAAGCTTTCTTGCACACATTTTCATCACGCACACGGTATTGCTCTCTTAAAAAACAATTTATAGAATCCACCTTCACACAAAACAAAAATATCTTGGTTTATTTTGGGTAATTAAAATTAATGTCTTATTTTTGCACAGAAAGAATATGATGTGCAACCCAACTGAAGGAGAGAGAAGAACAATATGTCCATATCAAAAACACGACAAAAACTCGTAGATGTCGCACGGCAACTGTTCGCCAAAAACGGCATTGCCAACACTACGATGAATGATATCGCCCTTGCATCCGGAAAAGGCAGGAGAACATTGTACACCTATTTCAGTCGCAAGGAAGACGTATATTCTGCCGTCATCGAGTCCGAACTTGAACGATTGTCAGACAAACTCGATGAAGTCGCAGCAATGAAGATACGTCCACAAGACAAAATCATAGAACTCATCTACACCCACCTCAGCATGATACGCGAGACAGTCGTAAGAAACGGCAATCTACGCGCAGAATTCTTCAGAAACATTTGGATGGTAGAGAAAGTCCGGAAAAATTTCGATGAAGACGAAATCGAATTGTTCCGCAAAGTATATGCTGACGGAAAAGCCGATGGAGAGTTCGACATTGAAGACGTAGATCTTGTGGCTGACATTACCCACTACTGTATAAAAGGTCTCGAAGTGCCCTTCATCTACGGACGGCTCGGGCACGGCATGACAGAAGAAGCAAGTAAGCCGCTTGTTGCCAAGGTTGTCTATGGCGCACTGGGAAAATCCGGAACAAAATAGAAGAGACGGATGTTTCCGGCAGAGAATCAAACAATAGAACCAACAAATAATAAGAAAAAAATGGGATTACTTACAGGTAAGACTGCCCTTATCACAGGTGCAGCGCGCGGTATCGGAAAATCTATCGCGCTGAAGTTTGCACAGGAAGGTGCAAACATCGCATTCACCGACCTTGTGATCGATGAGAACGGAAAAGCGACAGAAGATGAAATCAAGGCCCTTGGCGTCAACGCAAAGGGATATGCAAGCAATGCCGCAGACTTCAGTGCGACAGAGGAAGTTGTCAAGAAAGTACATGAAGACTTCGGCTCTATCGATATTCTTGTCAACAACGCAGGTATCACAAAAGACGGTCTTATGCTCCGTATGACCGAAGGCCAATGGGATGCCGTCATTGCCGTCAATCTGAAGAGTGCGTTCAACTTTATCCATGCCTGCATACCCGTCATGATGCGCCAGCGCAAGGGTTCCATCATCAACATGGCTTCAGTCGTAGGTGTACACGGAAATGCAGGCCAGGCCAACTATGCAGCCTCCAAGGCTGGCCTTATTGCTTTGGCCAAGAGCATCGGCCAGGAGATGGGTCCCAAGGGTATTCGCGCCAATGCGATTGCCCCCGGCTTCATCGATACAGACATGACCAAGGGTCTGCCCGAAGACATCCGCAAGGACTGGATGAAAAAAATTCCTTTGCGCCGAGGCGGAAATGTGGAAGACATCGCCAATTGCGCCCTCTTCCTTGCATCCGACATGTCAAGTTATGTGAGCGGACAAGTCATCCAGGTTGACGGCGGCATGAATATGTAATGCGCCACAATCCCTTCCTACAGAGAAAGTGACAGACGGAGCCCCTGACTCCACCTGCCATTTTCTCTTCTTCTATTTATCTACACACGCACACCCCATCGCCCCGATTCCCCAATAAACACGTTCATGGACATCGTATACGAAGACAACCATATCATTGTTGTCAACAAACACAGTGGAGAAATCGTACAAGGAGACAAGACTGGCGACAAACCGCTGGTAGAAACCGTGAAAGAATACCTAAAAGAGAAATACGCCAAGCCCGGCAATGTATTTCTCGGCATACCGCATCGACTTGACAGACCTGTCAGCGGACTGGTGATTTTTGCCAAAACGTCTAAAGCATTGTCACGTCTGAGCACCATGTTCCGCGACGGTGAAGTACACAAAACTTATTGGGCCATCACCAAAAACACGCCAGTACCATCTGAGGGAACACTCACCAATTGGCTGACAAGAAACGAAAAGCAGAACAAGAGTTACGCATACGACCATGAAGTGCCAAACGCCAAGAAAGCCATATTGAAATACAAGACACTGACACGGTCACAGAACTATTCTTTGATAGAGATCAACCTGCTTACCGGCAGACACCACCAAATAAGATGCCAGTTGGGACATATCGGTTGTCCCATCAAAGGCGACCTCAAATACGGTGCGCAGCGCAGCAATGCAGACGGCAGCATCTCACTATTGTCACGCTATGTAGATTTCATACATCCAGTATCCAAAGAACATATTTCCCTCACTTCCCCCCTACCGGAAGACAATCTCTGGAAGGCCGTTGCCGCCGGAATGTCCTAAAGAACTAGCACACAAACAGACCGATAGCATGATGACGAAAAAGCAAAAGACAATATCCTGGGCGGTTGGCCTTCTATTGTCACCCATTGCCCTGTTTCTTGTTTTGGCCATTCTCCTCTACATACCACCCATACAAAATTGGGCGGTACACAAAGTAGCGGCATATGCAAGCAAGAATACCGGATACAACGTCAGCATCGACTATGTACGGTTGGCCTTTCCTCTAGACCTGAGCGTCAACGGACTGGCCATGACCCAGTCATCTCCAAAAAGCGGAAGTGCAGACACCATAACCTACGCCAAACAATTGTTTGTGAGTGTAGAACTGTTGCCTTTATTGCAAAGCAAGGTAGAAATAGACAAACTTGACTTTCAAGACATACACCTCAACACGGCCGATTTCATCAAAAGTGCACGCATAAAAGGAAGTGTAGGGCGTCTCTTTCTGCAAAGCCACGGAATAGACCTAAGAAACGAGCATCTCACCCTGAACAAGGCCTTGCTTTCCGAGGCAGACATTGACATTGCCTTAAGCGACACCGTCCCGGAAGACACCACAAAAACACCTACCTATTGGCAGATTGAAGTACACCGACTGGATATTTCCCAAAGCCGCGCCCTACTCCACATGCCCGGCGACACACTGAACGTGGAAGCCTCCATGGGAAAACTCGGTGTCGAGGGCGGACTGCTCGACCTCGGGAAAAACGACTACACCCTCCGCACACTGACATGGAAAGACGGCGGCATAAAATACGACAACAGATTTGAGAACGCAGTCAAAGGTCTTGACTACAACCATATCTGCCTTACCTCACTTGATACACGTATTGACTCGGTGCGATACGCCGGCGGTCAGTTACAGTTGGCCGTCAAGAATTGCAAATTCCAGGAAAAATCCGGTTTCTGCGTACAAACCCTGCAAACAAAAGTAAGCCTTGACTCCGTCCACATCGACATACCACAATTTCTCGTCAAAACATCCGAATCCCAGATACGGGCTGAGGTCGCAATGGATTTCAACACATTCGCATCCGAGAATCCAGGAAAGATGTCCGTCAATATAGACGGATGGGTCGGCAAACAGGACATTGCGCGGGCGATCACCGACAAGAATTTTATCAGCCATTGGCCCAACTATCCACTTTCCGTCAAAGCCCTCATAAGGGGCAACATGAAACGCGCCCATATTGTAGGTTTTCAGATAAAACTGCCAACAGCTTTCGATTTCTCTGCAAAAGGGTTTGTTGCGAATGCAGACAAAATGGAAAGGTTGCGCGCTGATATCGACTTCAAAGGTGACACCTACAACATGCGATTTCTATCAGCCATGCTACCCAAAGAAATTGCATCTACAGTCAGCATACCCAATCGCATTTCTCTCAATGGAGAAGTCCACGCCGACGGCCCCGCATACTCAGTAGCCGCAAATGCCAGAGAAGGAAACGGTACACTGACGGCAAAAGGCAATATTGACACAAAAAGCATGAAATACAAGGCGAAGATTGTTGCCCGGAACGTACAACTCCAGCACTTTCTGCCCAACTACGGACTGTCACCTTTCTCCGGAACTATTGAAGTCGACGGATGCGGGACAGACCTGTTGTCGCCATCCACAAGGCTGAATGCGAATGCCAATATTTCCGGTTTCAACTACTCCAACTACACATTGGGCGGAACGAAACTGTCTGCAAACGTAAAGAACGGTATCGGTCACTGCAAGCTCGACAGTCACAACGCTCTGCTTGACGGTCTGATAGAAATCAATGCGCTCATAAGCAAGAGACAACTTAAGGGCACACTATCCTGCGACCTGCAAAAAGCAGACCTGTATGGTCTTCATGTCACCAAGAAACCATTGACCGTATCTCTCCGTTCTCATATCGACATAGCAAGCAATCTCAACAATGACCACGCGGTAAAAGGACAAATAAGCGACATCTACCTGAAAGACAGTTGCCGTACATTTCATCCGGAAAATATCCGTCTGAACGCATTTACGCGCAAGGATTCTACACATGCTACCATTGAAAGCGGAGATTTCTCGATGCGGATGGATGCCCACGGATACTATGAGCAACTGCTGACGGCATGCGAGCGACTCAGCAAAGAAGCACTCAAGCAGAAAGAAGACCGCTACATCAACCAGCAGCGTCTGCGCGCCATCCTCCCCTACGTATCACTTGATGTGAATACGGGAAAAGAGAATATGATTTGCCGTGCCCTCAACTATTGGGGATACGAGATAGAACGTGCAAAAATACAAATGGAGACATCGCCCGTCAAAGGCATCAATGGCGGTATGGAAGTCAACGCGCTAAGCACATCGGGAATAAAACTGGACACGCTCCGATTTGCAGTACGCTCCGATTCCACCAATACGTTCTTCTCTGGACAGATACGCAACAACAAGAAAAACCCGCAATATGTATTCAATGCCATGTTCGGAGGTACATTCTACGAACGCGGCATATATTTCGGGACCCGCGTTTTCGACGACAAAGACAAGCTCGGTATTGCCCTCGGACTCAGTGCATCGATGGTGGAAAATGGCATACAATTGTCTTTGGGCAAGAAAAATCCGATATTGGGCTACAAGGAATTCAGTGTCAATGAAGACAACTACATCCTTCTGCAGCGCGACAATCACCTTTCTGCCAATCTCAGCCTTTTGGCCAATGACGGAATGGGCGTACAGGTCTATACCAATGACAGTACCGATGCCCTGCAAGACCTGACCATCGGCCTACACCGCTTCGACTTGGCGAAGGTTCTGTCCGTCATCCCTTATACGCCACAGATGGCGGGCGAGATGTCCGGTGATTTCCACGTCATACAGACAACCGAGGAATTGTCAGTATCGTCATCCGTGGCCATTGACGACCTCGTCTACGAACATTGTCCGATGGGCAACGTGTCAACAGAGTTTGTATATATGCCCAAAGAGAACGGCACACACTACGTCGACGGCAATCTGGCCTGCAACGGGTACGAGGTCGGTGCCCTTAAAGGCACATACGACCCAGCGGGGAAAGGACACCTCAGTGCAGACCTTACCCTCACCCATACTCCCTTGTTGCTACTCAACGGTTTTATCCCCGACAGGCTTTTCGGTTTCAAAGGCTATGCAGAGGGAACATTGTCTGTAGAAGGTGCTTTGGACAAACCCAACGTCAACGGTGAACTTTATCTTGACTCCGCCTATATCGCAAGCGAACCGTATGGTGTCGAGATGCGTTTTGCTGACGACCCCGTGATCATATCCAACAGTCACCTCGTTTTTGAGAACTTCGAGATATACTCCCACAACGAGAGTCCGCTGAACGTTTCCGGGTACTTCGACTTCTCCGACATGGACAACATGTACCTTGATACCAAAATGAGAGCCACCAACTATCTGCTGATAGATTCCAAGGAAAACAACCGGTCGGAAACCTACGGCAAAGCCTATGTCAATTTCTTCGGTATGATGAGAGGACCCGTTTCCGCACTGAAAATGAGAGGAAAATTAGACGTGCTCGGCTCTACCGACATGACATACATTCTGAGAGACTCACCTCTGACAACAGACAACCAATTGGACGAACTGGTAAAGTTTGTCGATTTCAAAGACGCAAAAGAGCAGGTTGTGACCCGCCCACCCCTCACCGGCTTTGACATGGACCTCACTGTCGAGATAGACGAAGGTGCCCATATATTGTGTGCGCTCAACACCGACCACTCCAACTACATTGACCTCATCGGCGGCGGAAGTCTGCGTATGCAGTACAATACGACAGACAACATACTGATCCGGGGCAGATACACCTTGAGCAACGGAGAGATGAAGTATTCGCTGCCAGTCATTCCGCTCAAAACCTTTACGATACAAGATGGAAGTTACGTCGAATTCAACGGTGACCCGATGAACCCGACACTGAACATCACAGCCATAGAACAAAACAAAGCCAATGTATCGACCGGCGGCACCGAAAAAACCGTACTTTTCGAGTGCGGAGTGGCCATCACGCAGACACTCAACGATATGGGGTTGCAATTCATCATCGATGCCCCCGAAGACATGTCCATACACAACGAATTACAGACCATGTCGAAAGAAAACCGCGGAAAAATAGCCGTCAGCATGCTTACCACCGGAATGTACCTTGCAAGCGGCAATACCAGTTCGTTCTCCATGAACAGCGCATTGTCGGCATTCCTCAACAGCCAGATCAATGCCATTTCCGGCAACGCCCTCCGTACTCTGGACCTGAGTTTCGGTATGGAAAACAGTACGACCGGCAGCGGACAGACACATACCGACTACTCCTTCAAATTCGCCAAGCGCTTTTGGAACAACCGCCTACGCATCGTCATTGGCGGAAAAGTTTCGTCAGGCGCCGATGTACAAAATCAAAACGATACGTTCTTCGACAACGTGACCTTCGAGTACCGACTAAGCCAAAATTCCAACAAATACCTCAAACTGTTCTACGAGCGCGACAGTTACGACTGGCTGGAGGGCAATGTACAGGAATATGGCGGCGGTTTCATTTGGAGACGCAAACTTCAGAGTCTCAAGGATATATTCCGTTTCAAGTCAGCCAAGGAAGAAACCATCCCAGCCACAAATAAAAACGATTCTACAAAGACCACGAAATAATGATGAAGAAGATACATCCATCCGCATATATCACCGCCCTCCTGATTGCAGTAGCGACATGCTTCACCGCATGTTCATCAACAAGCGGCGTTCCAGACGATGACCAACTCTTCATCGGTCTGAAAAAAATTGCATACAACAACTACGAAAAGAACGATCATTTCATTTCGATACAAGAAGAAGTGGAAGCCGCTCTTGCTACCACCCCCAACGGTGCGCTCTTCGGCAGTTCCTATTACCGTACTCCGTTTCCCTACCGTCTCTGGATATGGAACGCCTTCAACAAGTCTGAATCGCCTCTCGGGAAATGGATAACAAAGTCGTTCGGAAAACGTCCGGTGCTCATGAGCTGGGTCAACCCGACCCTTCGCGCACAAGTTGCCCAGCAGATGCTGCGCGCACACGGATACTTCGGGGCAAACGTATCTTATGAAATCGTCGGACAAAAAAATCCCAAGGAAGCCAAAATCGCCTACGATGTCAACTTAGGGCATCTGTATACCATCGATTCCCTTTCATACAGGAACTATTCGCCGGAAGCAATGTCCTTGATAGAAACAGATTCGGCCAATGCGGCCATACACAATGGCGACCCGTTTGATGTGTCTACCCTGGACGCAGAACGCAACCGTATAAGCACACTGCTGCGCAATCACGGCTACTTCTACTATCAGTCCGGTTACGCCACCTATTTGGCAGACACCATCTCTGCACCAGGGAAAGCCTTGCTACACTTTCAGCTGGCAGACAGTCTTTCGCCAAAGATTCTAAGACCCTGGTATATCGGGAAAACAGAGATACAACTGCGCAAGAAGTTCACCGACGAACTGACCGACTCCATCCGACGACGCAGTCTCACCGTGAAATATCAAGGGAAAAAGTCACCTATACGTCCGCGTGTCATACTGCGCGATATGAAAATCCGTCCCCGACAACTGTACAGTTATGAGAACCACATGGAAACGGTGAACAAGCTCACTTCCACAGGACTGTTCAGCATGGTAGACCTCAATTTCACCCCGCGCGACACATCTGCCCTCTGCGACACGCTCGACCTTACGCTCAACTGCATCTTCGACAAACCGTATGACATCTATGTAGAAACCAGTCTGGTAGGAAAATCTTCAGGTCGGCTCGGTCCTGGATTGACCGTCGGTTTCGTCAAGAGAAACGCTTTCCGAGGAGGTGAAAAGTTGGAAATCAATCTCAAGGGTTCATACGAATGGCAAACTGGCCACCGTGCAGACGGCACAAGCTCCAAAATCAACTCATACGAATATGGAGCAGATGCCTCTTTGGAACTTCCCCGGCTACTCTTGCCCTTCTTCCGCCATACCCGATGGTATACCACTCCGTCTACCGTCATCAAGGTTTCATCCGATGTCATCAACCGCTCACAATTCTTCAAGCGACACATCGTATCCGGAGAACTCACCTACAAATTCCAGCCGACCGCAACATCCGTCCATCAATACAGTCCGCTTATTCTGCAATATGAATACATGCAAAAGAAGACGGAAGCATTCAACGAGGTACTACAGGAAAATCCCTATCTGCTCATGTCCATGGCCGACCAGTTTGTGCCAAAAATGACCTACACATACACCTACTCCAGCCCCTCCAACTACCAAAACCCGATTTATTGGCAGACGTCAGTCAGCGAGGCATCCAACATATTGTCACTCGGTTACATGGCTGCCGGAAAAAAATGGGGGACAAAAGGCAAGCAAATGTTCAAAAACCCCTATGCACAGTTCGTAAAAATAGAAAGCGATCTGAGAAAAACATGGAAGATAGCAAGCCACAGCCAGCTCGTAGGACATGTCAGCGCAGGCGTGATTTGGGCATACGGCAACTCCACCGATGCGCCCTACAGTGAGCAGTTCTATATCGGCGGAGCCAACAGCATCCGCGCCTTCAACATCAGAAGCGTCGGTCCAGGTGCCTACTATACCAGCAACAACAAGTCTTCATACATGGACCAGACTGGCGACATCAAGTTGCAGCTCAACCTGGAATACCGCCCACGTATATTCGGCAACCTTTATGGGGCACTCTTCCTCGATGCTGGAAATGTATGGGCCATGCATGACGACGGATACCGTGCCAACTCCAAACTGCAACTGAAAAATCTGCTCAAAGAGACCGCTCTCGGAACAGGTGTCGGCATACGCTACGACCTTGAATTTTTCGTTCTCAGACTGGACTGGGGTATCGGCCTGCACCTTCCCTACAAAAGCGGATTCTACAACTTCTCGTCTTTCAAAGACAGTCAAAGCCTACATTTCGCCATTGGATATCCATTCTAATGGCAAGAAGCGTACAGACACATCGATGATGCAGACGTTTTCGTATTAAAATATATCAAAATCAGCCAAGATATGTAAAAATACATTGAATGGGAAACCTGCACTTATTTCTTTTCGTAATTTTGCACAAAATATAAATCTTTTAGGTATGAAAAAATTCTTACTCATGAGCCTGATGATGCTGACCTTTGTCTGCACATCATTTGCCCAAAAGAAAGCAGAGATAAAATTCGAGAAAACTTGTATCAATATAGGAACATTCTCGGAAAGCAACCCTGTACAGAAATGCGTCTTCAAGTTCACCAACGTAGGCGATGCGCCACTGATTATCAATCAGGCCGTAGCCAGTTGCGGATGTACTGTCCCCAAATACACCAAGGCCCCCATACAGCCGGGCGAAAAGGGAGAGATATCCGTCACCTATAATGGCAAGGGAAAATTTCCCGGCCACTTCAAAAAAAGCGTAACCATCCGCACCAATGGTGAGACTGAGATGACACGCCTCTACATAGAAGGCGTCATGGAAGAGGCCCAATAAAAGGTATGTTTCTACAATGCCGTAAACAATGTACAATGGCTGTGTGGCATTAAGCCGACAGCCATTTTTTCGTTTTCACGTCCATCATATGATTTTCTATTTCTCTGCTACAGGAAATACTGCATGGGCCGCACGCACCATTGCAGAGAGCACCGGTGACCGCATCATATCCATGTCGGAAGCAAAAGAACGTTGTTACGATCTTTCCCCCGAGGAATCGATTGGATTCTGCATCCCTGTTCATGGATGGCGTCCGCCATCCATTGTTCTGCGATTTGTGCGCGAACTGCATATCGCCAATGCAGAACATCACTATACCTACATTCTCTGCACAGCAGGAGACACAACCGGCGAAACCCACGCCATACTGCAAAAGGAACTCGAAGCCGTCGGTATACATTGCGACGACTGGTTCGCCCTGCTTATGCCGGAATCCTATGTAGGTCTGCCTTTTATGGATGTCGACAATCCCGAAAACGAAAAACGGAAAATCAAACAAGCGCAGCACGACCTGCAAAAATATATTGCGAGCATAAAACAAGGCAATTGCCGGACGGGAAAGATCGCCACCCACATCACCCATGCCGGACGCTGGCCCAAAACGAACAGCCGTTTGCTCGGACCACTATTCCATAAATACCTGGTCAGCGACCGCCGTTTCAAGGTCAAGGAAGAGCGTTGCATACGATGCGGGCGCTGTGCATCGGTTTGTCCAGTGGACGACATCAACGGTGGAAAGGGCCAAATACCGCAATGGAAACACAACGGCCACTGTATGACCTGCTTTTCCTGCTATCATCATTGCCCAACGCACGCCATAGAGTTCGGCCGCCAGACCTATGGCAAGGGCCAATACTTCATGGGCCACAAATAACAAGAGTCCCAACATACGAAACAACAACGAGAACCATATGTATATGAAAAAAGCGCTTACTACACTTGTATTCGCCCTGTTGACCACAACATCATGGGCAGTCAACGCCTATCCCCACCCCATCACTGTCACACAAAAAGACGGCACCCGTCTTACCGTCATCGGATATGGCGATGAGCACCACCACTACTATACGACAACCGACGGCGCACTGCTTTTCCACCAAGGAAAAGATTTCTTCATCGCCCGCACAGAAGCAGACGGTACGTTGACCGCAACCACTTGTCTTGCACATGATGCAGCCATGAGAAGCGACAACGAGCGCACACTTATCAAGTCGCAGGATATATCCCGCTATTTTAGCCATCAGCAGGACATCCGTACAAAGAGCATGACAAAAGACGAGACTGTCAACGTACCTTATTTTACCCATACAGGCACCCCCACAGCAGTAGTCATTATGGTTGAGTTCAGCGATATACAATACACCATCGACAGTGCCAACAGTGCCTACGATCAGTTTCTCAACAAACTGCGCACGCAAGACGGCACCCAAATGGTAGACTACGGCAACCACGACCAAAGCAACTACGGAAGCGTGGCGCAATATTTCAAGGATATGAGTTCCGGCACATTCCAGCCGAATTTCAAAGTCCTTGGCCCCGTCAAACTCGACCATCCCATCTCCTATTATGGAAGTGCAGAACGTACAGATCTGCTCATTCCGGATGCTTGCCAAAAGGCAAAAGATGTTCTCGGAACCGATTTTTCACTGTTCGATGAGAACAATGACGGCTACATCGACCTCGTATATGTTGTCTGCGCAGGTTACTCCGAAGCGTGGGGAAACGACACGAAATACATTTGGCCCCGCTCGGGTTCGAGAGATTTCTCCGAAACGTTTGACGGAAAGAAGTTAGGACGGTATGGTGTCTCCACCGAGTTGAACGGTATAGAGGGCGAGCAAGTAAAATATATCGACGGCATCGGCACCTTCTGTCATGAATTTTCACACACAATGGGCCTGCCCGATTTCTACGTCACCAGCAGCAACACAGAGAGCAAGAAGGCAGAGAATCAAGCCATGGAAGAATGGAGTCTTATGGACGCGGGAGAATACGTCAGCAACGGCTACTGTCCTACCGCATACACCGCATGGGAGCGCGCCTTCTTCGGATGGGCCACATTGTCTGATCTGACCGAATCAAAGACCGGACTGACCTTGACCAATCTTGACAATGGCGGAACCGCCTATCAGGTAAAACACAAGACCAACACCAACGAGGCCTTTGTCATGCAGAACATCCAACAGGAAGGATGGAACCGGAAACAACGCGGGCACGGACTGTTGGTCTACCACGTAGACTATGACCCGACAATCTTCTCCGTCAACGTCAACTCCGTCAACAACACGATTGGACATCCCCGCATGACCGTCATTCCTGCAGACGGATTGCTGATGAACCGCAAGAATGACAAATACGCCGAACTCACGACACAAGAGTTGAGTTCCGCCTACCGCAATGAAGAAGCAGGCGATGTATTCCCCGGACTGACCATTGTCAACAGTCTGAACTCAAGTATGGACTTGCCCAACGCGAAATGGTTTACAGACGACTCTGCACTTGATTTTTCTTTGACCGAGATAAAGGAAGATACCGAATCAAAGACCGTCTCGTTCAATTTCGTGTCCTCCTCGTCTACCGGTATCAAGGACAATGTAGTGCCTGAAGACACCGACACCGATGTATACGCCATCGACGGCACTTGGGTCGGCAACGACACATCACGTCTTCCGCAAGGCATCTACATCAGAGGCCACAAGAAGATTGTCGTGAAATAACGCGGTCTCCGCCCTACCCTACAAAAATACCCATACACCATGACCCACACCATGGGAAAACAAATGACTATCTATAAGGCGAGCGCTGGAAGTGGAAAGACTTTCACGCTCGCCACAGAATACATCAAACTGCTCATCAACAATCCGCAGAGTTACCGCAACATTTTGGCCGTCACCTTCACCAACAAGGCTACTGGAGAAATGAAACAGCGTATTCTCAGCCAACTCTACGGTATATGGAAGCAGTTGCCCGACTCTGCAAGTTACACGGAGAAGATCACAAAAGAGTTGGGCGTCAGTCCACAGTATGCCGCCAATCGTGCAGGCCTCGCCCTACGGCTCATCATACACAACTATGGGTATTTTCGTATACAGACCATCGACACTTTTTTTCAGAGCGTACTGCGCAACTTGGCCCGCGAACTTGACCTGACGGCAAACCTGCGAATCGAACTGAACGACAAACAAATAGAATACAACGCTGTCGACAGTCTCATCGAAGACCTTGGTCCTCACGACGATACGCTGACATGGATTATGTCTTATATCAATGACAATATCGAGGAGGAAAAAGACTGGAATGTCATCGGGGCCATCAAAAGTTTCGGCGAATATATCTTCAATGAGCGGTATAAGGCCAACAGCAAGCAACTCAACGAAATACTCCTGCAACCTGATTTCTTCACGAACTACAAGAACAAACTGTTCGCCATCAAGAATCAGGCTAACGAAAATGTCAAAAAGCATGGCCAACAGTTTCTTGACATCATTGCCCAACATGGTATAGATGTCTACGATTTCTACCAGGGAAAAAGCGGAGTCGGTGCATACTTCACTAAACTTAGCCAAGGACTGCTCAATACCCCCCCCAACAAATACGTTACCGCTGCACTTGAAGGTGCCGACAACTGGGTCGCAAAAAGTATGAAGGACAAGCAGCTGCAGCAGACCATACGCAGTTTGGCTGAAACTACATTGATAGACCTTCTCCGACAGACCGAAAACGAGCGAGCACAAGCATGGCGCAATTACCAGTCGGCCACGCTTACACTGGTTCACCTCAATCAGTTGCGCCTGCTCAACCGTATCGAAGCCAAAGTGCGAGAGATGAACACCGAAGCCAACCGGTTTCTGCTCAGCGACACACAATCACTGCTCCATGCCCTTATCCGTGACACCGATTCTCCATTTATCTTCGAAAAGATAGGTACCCAGTTGGAACACATCATGATCGATGAGTTTCAGGATACGAGCACCACGCAATGGGCGAACTTCAAAGTGCTTTTGGAAGAATGCATGAGCCATGGCCAGCAGGGCAACCTAATCGTCGGCGACGTCAAGCAAAGCATCTACAGATGGCGTGCCGGTGACTGGCGCCTTCTCAACAATATAGAAACACATTTCGCCCATCCGGAGGACAGACTCTCATTCTGTCCGCTCGGCACCAACTACCGGTCGTCAAGAAAGATTATCACCTTCAACAATATGTTCTTCCGGTTGGCTGCCAACCAAGAATATACCGACTTGTCCGACATCAATGAGAACTTAGCCCAACAGATACTGAAAGCCTATGCAGATGTCGAGCAACAAGTTCCGGAGCAAAAGCCCGACACAGGATACGTCAGGGTGACACTTACGCCAAAGAAACAAGAAAAAGACCGTCAACTGGAAATTATCCGCGACACCATCCGCGAACTGCTTTCGCAAAACGTGGCTCCAAGCCAAATCGCAATATTGGCCCGCGCCAACAACACGCTACACGAAATAGGCGAATATCTGTCAAAAGAGATTCCGGAGATAAGACTGATTTCCGACGAGGCATTCACGCTTGACAGTTCCTTGGCTGTAGACATCATCGTTGAAGCCATGCATTGCCTGGTTCACCCGGAAGACAAGTTGGCAGAAGCCACACTCGTCAAGGCCTACCACAATCATGTGCTTCGCGATGGACTGACAGATAGCGAACTACTGGTGTGCGAAGACAAATCAGCCGCACTTCCCAAGACCTTCATCCAAGAGCGGGAACACTTGTTGTCCACCCCCATCTACGACCTTGCAGAACAACTATATACCCTATTCGGTCTGAAAGCCCTCAAAGGGCAGGAGGCTTACCTGTGCGAATTCTACGATGCACTCAACGACTTTCTTCAAGACAAGTCCACCGACATCGACTCGTTCACTGACGAATGGGAGAAATCCATTCACAAGAGAAGCATCCAAACCAATGAGACCAATGGCATCAGACTCATCACCATTCATAAAAGCAAAGGACTGGAGTACGAAAATGTCATCGTACCCTACTGCGACTGGCAAAAAGAGAAGTCTACCGCTTTTTGGTGTTCCCCAAAAGAACCACCGTTCAACGCTCTTCCGTTGGTATCCATAGACTATAAAAAAGAAGTAAAAGACAGTATCTACAAAGATGAATACAACGAGGAACATCTGCAAAAGACCGTAGACAACCTCAATGTCTTGTATGTTGCGTTCACCCGTGCAGAAAAGCGGCTCTTTGTCATCGGAAAGAAAGGGGACAACGGCACACAATCCAAATTAATAGAGGACGTGGTCACCAAGTTGGAGCAGCAACTCCCCGGCAGCCAAACAACAGAAGGCACGGATGAGGCACCTTTCGTATACGAATACGGCAGCATCGGCGAAAATTCCGAAAGCCACACAAAAAAGACAAGCGAAAACGTGTTCTTGTCTGACGTGGAGAAAGTAGACGTACACATTTCGTCCCAGACATCAACTGCCAATATCGATTTCCGGCAAAGCAACAAAAGCCAGCAATTTGTCTCCGGAGAGGAGGAAGACCAGCAACAGTCATACATCAAGACAGGAAACCTGCTGCACAACCTTTTCGCAAGCATACGGACAACGGCAGATGTAGACAAAGCACTCGACCAATTGGAAGCCGACGGTCTACTGTCAGAAGGCGGCCTCAGCCACCAGAAGATACAGCATCTGCTCCAGAAAAGATTTGCGACCCCGCAAGTGGCCGACTGGTTCTCTGACCGATGGCAGGTGTACAACGAATGTACGATACTCTCCCTCGATGAAGAGACACACGAGGTTGTCGAGCACCGCCCCGACAGAGTCATCACAGACGGACACCAGATTGTGATTATCGATTTCAAGTTTGGCACACCCAAACCACAATATCACCAACAAGTAAGACAGTACATGGATCTTGTCACCAGCATGGGTGAAAAAAATGTCAGAGGATACCTGTGGTATGTATACACCAATAAAATAGAGGAAGTGAAATAATGAAGGCGCAAACAAAAACATTTCTGGAATATGTCGCAGAAGACATGATTGCCAAGTGGGGAACCAATCTGTCGCGCACCGCCATCGTTTTCCCCAACAAGCGTGCGGCACTCTTTCTCAATGAGGCACTCGTACAGGCTGCCCGGCAACCGGTATGGAGTCCGACGTACATCACCATCAGCGATCTTTTCCGCCAGCACTCCGCTCTCGAAGTGGCCGATCCGATCAAGCTCATCTGCGACCTGCACAAGTCGTTCACCCACTCCACCCACTCCACCGAGACACTCGACCATTTCTATGCATGGGGACAGTTGCTGCTGGCCGACTTCGACGACATCGACAAGAATATGGCAGATGCCGAGAAAGTGTTCAGCAATCTCCGCAACCTTCACGCCTACGACGACACGTCGTACCTCACCGACGAGCAGAGGGAATTGTTGCGCCAGTTTTTCAACACCTTCAACGACGGGCACGACACCGAACTGAAACGGCGTTTCGAAGAGTTGTGGAATCATTTCGGCGACATCTACACCCACTACAATACACGTCTCCGCCAGCAAGGTCTTGCCTATGAAGGTGCCCTCTACCGCGAAGTAGCCACCGATGAAGATCAGACCTATGAGTACGACAGATACATTTTCGTCGGATTCAATATGCTGCAGCGCGTAGAGCAGAAACTGTTCGAGCGTCTCAAGAAGGAAGACAAAGCCTTTTTCTATTGGGACTTCGACTCCTACTATATGCCCAATGGGAAATTGCCCAACGCCATACGCAACGAGGCCGGACACTACATTGCACAATATCTCAGTGCTTTTCCAAACGAACTCGACATCCACAACGAGGACATATACGCAAATTTTGCAAAGCCCAAAACCATATCCTTCATCAACGCCACCACTGAAAACATTCAGGCCCGGTATGTGGCTCAATGGCTTGGAGAGAAAGAAAGGCTGAAGGCCGGTCGACATACAGCCATTGTGATGTGTGACGAGAATGTGCTCCAGGCCGTACTGCACAATCTTCCGTCCGAAACAGACAAGGTAAACGTCACTACAGGTTATCCTCTCGGACAGACACCTGTAGCCTCACTCATCAGCCAGTTGCTGGATCTGAGAACCTTGGGCATACGCAAGCAAGCCGATAAATACAATCTGCACTATGTCAACAAAGTCCTGAGACATCCCTACGCAAAATACCTGTCAGAACAATCATCCACACTGCTACAGGAACTCATAGACAATCACATCTACTACCCTTCACAGGAAAGACTGGGAATAGACGATGGCCTGAAGCGACTCTTCTGCCCACTCACCCGATACGCTCTTGCATCAGACCAAACGCTCAGCGCCGACATACAGTTCAACATACTGTTGATCAGATGGATGGCCGATCAAGTGCAACAGATTGGCATACAAGGGAAAGATGATGCTGACGCTCTCTTCCAAGAATCTGTATTCCGTGCCTACACCATACTCAGCCGTTTGGAAACCCTTTCCGCCAATGGAGACATTGACGTGAATGTCATCACCCTGCGACGCCTCATCACACAACTCATTGACTCCACCTCTGTACCCTTCCACGGAGAACCAGCCATCGGTCTGCAGATAATGGGTGTACTTGAGACCCGCAACATTGACTTCGACCACTTGCTGTTGCTTTCTTGTTCCGAGGGCAATATGCCCAAGGGTGTCAATGATGCATCTTTCATACCCTATTCCCTACGCAAGGCTTATGGTCTGACCACCATCGACAACAAGGTGGCCATCTACTCCTACTACTTCCACCGATTGCTCCAACGTGCCAACGACATCACCATTGCCTACTGCGATGTGCAAGTCGACGGAAAGTCAAAAGAGCCCAGCCGCTTCCTTCTGCAGTTGCTGGTAGAAAGTCCGCTGAAAATACAGCGGTTGTCCATGCAGACTGGTGACAACACGACAGACCGCAATGTACACCCCATTGTGAAGGACGACCATGTCATGCAAAAAATGCACAGCATAGAATACCTGTCACCATCGGCCATCAACCGTTACATAGACTGTCCTCTACGATTTTTCTATCAGCACGTAGCCAATATCAAGGAACCTGATAGCGGTGATGACATCTCGGACAACCGTATGTTTGGTCTCATCTTCCACCGTGCAGCCGAACTGGTCTACCGTCAGGCACTCGCCGACGGTGGCAACGTAAGCAAACCGTACATTGACAAATTATTGCAAGAGGAAGGCGTCATAGAGAGAATCGTAGACCAGGCTTTCGATGACGAACTGTTCAAGACTGACGGCAAGAGGTCATCACGCCCCGAATACAACGGTCTGCAAATCATCAACCGCAGAGTGATCATCGGTTATCTACGCCAATTGCTCAACATTGATAGACAACTGGCTCCGTTCAGGATACTGGGTCTCGAGAAAAAGGTCAGCACAACGCTGAATGTCTGCGTTCCTGGCCATCCTGCATTTCCACTGCACATCGGCGGAATCATAGACCGCCTTGACGCAGTGACCGACGCAGACGGAAAGACCACCATTCGTGTCATTGACTACAAAACAGGAAGGCCAAAAGAGGCAAATGTAAAATCGGTCGAAGATATATTCTGCCGCAATGGGAGCACAAAGCAATTGGCTGAATATGCCTTTCAGACCATCTTCTACGCCAATATCATTGACCAATCTTCCGTACTGAATGCCGACAAGATGCCGGTATCACCCGGTCTGCTCTTTGTCAAGCAAAAAGTGACAGACCAATACAGCCCGATACTGTGCATTGACAAATCGCCTATTACTGACGTTAGGCGCTATCAGGAAGATTTCACCAAAGAACTTCAACAGGTACTTGCTGATATGTTCGACCCTGACAAGCCGTTCACTCCGACAGACAACCGCGAGCAATGTACCAACAAAAAATTTGAATGTCCATTCAAAAAACTCTGCTACCTGTAAGTATACACAGCGTCTTCCGTATCAAGCCAAATTCCACAGAGTCACCCAAATGAAAGAGCCAAGGACAGGTCTGCAAAGACACGTCCTTGGCTCTTTCACCGTTGGTGGGTTCGGTTTGCAATCAGTCGCGTTGGAACAGGTCGCGCGTATAGACTTTCTCTTTCGCATCGTCAAGACAAGCGTCATACCTATTGGCAATGATTGCCTGGCTCTGCTGCTTGAAGGCGGCAAGATCGTTGACCACCTTGCTGCCGAAGAACGTGCTTCCGTCCTCAAGGGTAGGTTCATACACAATCACCTCGGCACCTTTTGCCTTGATACGCTTCATGATACCCTGTATGGCAGACTGGCGGAAATTGTCGCTGTTGCTCTTCATCGTCAGACGATAGACTCCGACAACACAATTGTGTTCTTTCTGCACATCATAACTGCTGTTCTCGTCATAACCGTAGTAGCCGGCCTTCTTGAGTACAGCATCGGCAATATAGTCCTTACGTGTACGGTTGCTTTCCACGATGGCCTCAATAAGATTTTCGGGTACATCACGATAGTTGGCCAACAGTTGTTTGGTATCCTTCGGCAGACAATAGCCGCCATAACCGAACGAAGGATTGTTGTAGTGCGTTCCGATACGGGGATCCAATCCTACGCCCTGAATGATAGAACGGGAATCAAGGCCTTTGACCTCGGCGTAGGTATCCAGTTCGTTGAAATAACTGACACGCAGCGCCAGATAGGTATTGGCAAACAGTTTGACGGCCTCTGCCTCTTTCGCTCCCATATACAAGGTGTCGATATTCTCCTTGATGGCCCCTTCCTGCAAAAGTGCTGCAAAGGTCTTGGCGGCTTCCTCCAGCATCTCCACATCTGTCACCGACGAGATGGCCTTGTTTTCCTCAGCGAATATATCCTTGTCTATCAGTTTCGGATAACCTACGATGATGCGGCTCGGATAGAGATTGTCATACAAAGCCTTGCTTTCTCTGAGAAATTCGGGAGAAAAGAGCAGATTGAATTTCTTCACGCCCTTCTGTGCATACTTCAGATAGAGGTTGCGTGTATAACCTACGGGAATGGTCGACTTGATGACCATCACTGCATCGGGGTTGACTTCGAGCACAAGATCGATCACTTCCTCTACGTGCGACGTATCGAAATAGTTCTTCACTGGGTCGTAATTGGTCGGTGCCGCTATCACGACAAAGTCAGCATCGGCATAGGCCGCACGCCCGTCAAGCGTAGCCTCAAGCATCAAGGGCTTTTCGGCCAGATACTTTTCTATGTAGTCGTCCTGGATGGGGGATATATGGTTGTTCAGTTTCTCTACCTTTTCGGGGACCACGTCGACAGCCTTCACCTGATGGTGTTGGGACAACAAGGTAGCGATACTGAGACCTACGTAGCCAGTACCGGCTACAGCAATCTTCAAGTCTTTGAATTCTCTCATAACGAAACTATTGTTCATCTTTTGTTTATGTCGCTAAATTACCATTTTTTCCCGAAAGTGCCAAACATACAGTGTGGATATTGGCAAAAATGCCTTACCTTTGCAGCATAACCATACGACTGTAATCAAGACACAATGGAATACAAGCACGCAAAACTGATGGCGGCCATGGTGGAATATGACAAGGGAGACGCTCCCCGTATACAACATTTCATCAAGGTACACGATTTCGCCGCTACGATTGCACGATTGGAAAACGTAGACGACGAGACCACCTTTATTCTCGAAACCGCTGCCATTCTACACGATATAGGCATACATGCCAGCGAAGAGAAGTACGGCAATGCCGGCGGGAAGCACCAAGAGGAATTGGGACCTGCAGAAGCCCTGAAACTGATGGAAGCAGTAGGAGGATACACAGAGGCACAGATGCAGCGCGTGTGCTTTCTGATTGCTCATCACCATACCTACAACGAGGTGGAAGGCATAGACTGGCAGATACTGCTCGAAGCCGACTTTTTGGTCAACGCCTTCGAAGACCACCTTTCACAAGAAAGCATTTTGACATTTGAAAAGCGCGTATTCCGCACAACGTCAGGACGTTGCCTGCTACACGAAATGTTCATACAGCCCCGCATCGACCCACAGAGCAAAGAGTGAAATACTACAAAGGCCTTGTACGAACCGTACAAGGGCCTTGTAGCAACCGTACAAAGGCCTTGTAGCAACCGTACAAGGCCTTTGTAGTAATTGGATATCAGTGACAGTGAAAACAACCAGACTATAGGTAGAAAATTCCTATAGTATTATCTGCCTGCGTACATATTTTCGTAGTACTTTTGGTAGTCGCCTGAGGTGACATTGTCCATCCAGGCCTGGTGATCAAGGTACCAGCGTACGGTCTTTTCGATACCTTCCTCAAACTGCAGACTCGGTTCCCAACCCAGTTCGTGCTGCAGTTTGCGCGAGTCGATGGCATAGCGAAGGTCGTGCCCCATACGGTCGGTGACATGGGTGATGAGTGCCTCGTCTTCGCCCTCTTTCCGTCCGAGCAACCGGTCTACGGTTTTTATGAGAACGTGTACAATATCGATATTCTTCCACTCGTTGAATCCGCCGATATTATAGGTGTCGGCCGTTTTGCCTTGATGGAAAATCAGGTCGATGGCTCTCGCATGGTCCTCCACATACAACCAGTCGCGCACATTGAGTCCCTCGCCATATACAGGCAACGGCTTGCGGTGACGGATATTGTTGATGAACAACGGTATCAGTTTCTCCGGAAACTGGTACGGGCCGTAGTTGTTGGAGCAGTTGGTCACAATCGTCGGCATGCCATAGGTGTCATGGAAGGCACGCACAAAGTGGTCTGAACTGGCCTTCGATGCGGAATAGGGTGAATGGGGATTGTATTTGGTCTCTTCGGTGAAGAATTCCGTACCGTAAGCATGATGGTGTTCGGAAGAGGCCTTGGTCGTGAAGGGAGACTCCAAGCCCTCGGGATGAGTCAGTTGCAAAGCCCCGTACACCTCGTCGGTCGAGATATGATAGAAGCGTTTGCCTTCATATTTTCCGGGCAGACTCTCCCAATACTCCTTTGCCACTTGCAAAAGGGTGAGCGTACCCATCACATTGGTATGGGCAAAGGTGAACGGGTCCTTGATAGAACGGTCTACATGGCTTTCAGCTGCCAAATGTATGATACCGTCCACATGATAATCCTGCATGAGTTTTTGCATCGCAGGGTAATCACAGATGTCGCCGAGAACGAAGGTGTAGTTCTCCTTGTCTTTCACATCATCCAGATTGGCCAGGTTGCCGGCATAGGTCAACTTGTCAAGATTGACGATATGGTATTCCGGATACTTGTTGACGAACAAGCGCACGACGTGCGATCCGATAAATCCGGCGCCGCCGGTGATGACGATGCATCTTTTGTATTTTGCCATAATATATATGTGTTGGATATATTTTTTTCGGTGAATGATAGTGTGTCAATCTGCCTGACCTTCCAATTGTGCGATACAGGTTTTCAGAGAGTCTGTCCAATAGGGAACCGTCATGCCAAACGTAGACTTGATTTTCGTCTTGTCGAGTACCGAAAAATGGGGACGCTCTACCGGACTGGGGAATTCCTCACTGTAACAGGGCTGTATATCGCAGGCATTGCCGCTCATCTCACAGATGGTCTTTGCAAAGTCATACCACGAACAAACGCCCTCGTTGGAGAAATGGTAGATGCCCGTCTTGTCGGTCTGCCCGGTCGCGATGATATGGGCGATGGCACGGGCCAGATCTCCTGCAAAGGTAGGAGTACCCACTTGGTCGAACACGACTTTGAGCGCATCGCGCGTAGCCGTCAGTTGACGCATGGTCTTGACGAAATTCTTGCCCCACTGCGAGTACAGCCATGCCGTGCGGATAATGATTGCCTTGCAACCTGCCGCAAGGATGCTCTTCTCACCGGCCAGCTTGGTCTTTCCGTATACGCCAAGCGGACAGGTATCCCAGTATTCCTTGCAGGGTATGTTGCGGTCGCCACGGAATACATAGTCCGTAGAGATATGTATGAGCGTACCGTTGACCTCGGCAATGGCCTTGGCCAGATTTCCGGCAGCGGTATTGTTGAGCAGGTCCGCCGTCGGTTCATCCGACTCCGCCTTGTCTACATTCGTATAGGCAGCGCAGTTTACAATAAGATCCACGCCATACGCCTTCACCATCTTCCGGACATCGTCCAGACTGGTGATGTCAAGTTTCTCGTATCCGTCAGCCACATCCGTAAAGATGAAGCGGTGCTTTCCGGCCATCGCCAACGGACCTTCACTGCATTGTGCCACCAGTTGCATCTCATGACCGAGTTGTCCGTTGGCTCCTGTTACTAAAATGTTCATCTATTATTTTCGTTTTATGGGCATCGCCCTTGGGCAGGCGTCTGCCGTATGATGCAAAATTACGTTTTTTTCGGGAGATAGACTTCTACCCGCCGCAGTCAATTTTGTCATTCTCTTATAAAATGTACTAAAAGTTCCGAATTACGCCGACAAATGACTAACTTTGCATTGGCCGAGCCACTTTTGACATACTTATGAGACAAACGACTGACAAATACAGACTGATGGGGGCTATGGTGCGCGGATTCTTCGGTGCCTTCGCCACAGGCATTATCGACTGCCATACGACCGACACCGCCGAGAAGAACGATGCAAGAACCATCAAGCGCCTTATGCTCGAACACTACGAGGAAATATCCAGTGTCTTTCACGACACGCTGTTCTACCCTATTGCCGCCATGAATTTCAGTTACGACGAGATTGCATCCATCGTAAGTGATGCCGCGGCACAAAAGCAGTCTATGATGGAACTCGTCGAGAAAGCCTGCGCCTCAGCCTCCCTTTACCAAGCCATGATAGCGGAATACCGCAAAAACTTCTCGGGACTGCTTGGCGGAAGATTTGTCCCCATAGCCGAGCACCTTTCCAACTGCACATGCGGCACGTCGCCGCAACAAGATCCGGTCGACACGAGCCTGGCCATACGACTCGTGGTGCGCACGGTGATGACCGCCTACGCCAAGGGTATAGAACGCGGCGCTACAGGACAGCGACCATTCCGCCAGGCATCACTGCTCCACCTCATGCTCGACGCCATGAATGCGCTGATGGGCGACACGCCGGTACAGTTGGGTGATGACGACAATATCGGCGAAATGTTTCTCAAGGTGTGCAAGACTGAGGACAACGTCAAGACGCTGGCAGCAGAGATGGACAACACCTATGAAGAACTGGCACAGACCGACAGACAAGACATCCCAACGGCATAATGCCCCGCACGTATATCTTCGAAAATATCTTATTACAATATATGAAATCAGACATAGAAATCGCACGCAGCATAAAACTTGCTGAAATCCAAGAAGTAGCCGACAAGTTTGGCATTCCCTCAAAGGAAATCGAAAACTACGGCCACTACATCGCCAAAGTACCCGTACGCCTCATCGACGAGGAGAAGGTGAAGAAGAGCAACCTCATATTGGTGACTGCCATCACACCGACCAAGGCCGGTATCGGAAAGACCACGGTATCCATCGGTTTGGCCCTCGGACTCAACCGTATCGGAAAGAAAGCCATCTGTGCGCTCCGCGAGCCCTCACTCGGTCCGTGCTTCGGCATGAAAGGCGGAGCGGCCGGCGGCGGCTACACCCAAGTGCTGCCGATGGAGAAGATCAATCTGCACTTCACCGGCGATTTCCATGCCATCACCTCTGCCCACAACATGATCACGGCACTTCTCGACAACTACATGTACCAAAACAAGGACAAGGGATTTGCCTTGAAGGAAGTATTGTGGAACCGTGTACTCGATGTCAACGACCGCGGCCTGCGCGACATCGTGACCGGTATGGGCGGCAAAGCCAACGGCATCGTGCGTGAATCGGGATTCGACATCACGCCGGCCTCCGAAATCATGGCCATTCTGTGTCTTGCCACTGACGAGGACGACCTGCGCCGCCGTATAGAGAACATACTGCTTGGTTTTACCATAGAAGGAAAACCTTTCACTGTCAAGGATCTCGGTGTTGCCGGCGCTATCACTGTCCTGCTGCGCGACGCACTTTCACCCAACCTTGTGCAGACCACCGAGCACACGGCCGCATTCGTACACGGCGGACCGTTTGCCAATATCGCACACGGCTGCAACTCCATCCTGGCCACCAAGATGGCCATGACCTTCGGCGACTACGTCATCACAGAGGCAGGCTTCGGTGCCGACCTCGGCGCAGAGAAATTCTACGACGTGAAGTGCCGCAAGAGCGGACTGCAGCCCAAACTCACCGTCCTCGTCGCCACTGCACAGGCACTGAAGATGCACGGCGGCGTCGAAGTAGACAAGATCAAGGAGCCCAACGAGGAAGGACTGACCAAAGGACTTGCCAATCTCGACAAGCACATCCACAACCTTCAGAGTTACGGACAGACCGTCGTAGTGGCCTTCAACAGATTTGCCGAAGACACCGATGCCGAGATAGCACTCGTCGAGGCCCACTGCCAGTCACTCGGCGTAGGGTTTGCCGTCAACAGTGCTTACGCCAAAGGTAGCGAGGGTGCAGAAGACTTGGCACGCCTCGTCGCAGAGACCATCGAGAAGCATCCTTCCGGCCCTGTACAATACGCCTACGAGGACACCGACAATGTCGTGGAGAAGGTAGAGAAAGTGGCCAAGAACATCTACGGCGCAGCCAAAGTCACCTTCACTGCAGTAGCCAAAAAGAAACTGCAGATGATCGCCGACCTTGGCATCAGCCACTTCCCCATCTGCATCGCCAAGACACAGTATTCCTTCTCGACAGATGCAAAACTCTATGGTGTAGTATCGGGATTTGAAGTCAACGTACGCGACATCGTCCTGAATACCGGTGCCGAGATGATTGTCATCATTGCCGGAAACATCATGCGCATGCCCGGATTGCCCAAAGATCCGCAAGCCAACCACATAGACATCATCGACGGAGAAATAGAAGGTCTGTCATAACTTGCAGACCGCCTCCTGCGACTATCGCATACCGACGGAAAGGGTTGCGCCATACAACGGCGCAACCCTTTTTTCGTCTACAGGAGTCATCACAACATGCCATACGGAAGCACAGGCAAAGCAGACTACAAGCATCTGACCTTATGCACACAGAATGCGACAAAACAAAGCAAGTTGTCATATCTATATCCATTTTATAAGATTTATGTTTTGTTATGTAAATTAAAAACAATAACTTTGCAAAAGTTTTCTTAGGGTTTTCAGGAACATGGCTATAGGAGATAGCCAACAAAAGGAATAGAGAAAGCGCACCCCGCATAGAGAGAGACAGATAAAGACAGTATATGAGAATTAAGGTTTTGACAGTCTCCTTGCTGCTCGCAGCATCGGGACAAATGATGGCACAGCAACCTGCGACAGTAGGCGGACAGGTTCTCGACGAGAGCGGCGAACCGGTGATGGGTGCCCAAATCACGGTAAAAGGCACAAAGACCGGCACCGTGACCGACATGAACGGCAAATTCAGTTTGCCAAGTACGACAAAGGGCCAGATGATCGTCATCAACTACCTCGGCATGGAATCGCAGACCGTGAAAGCCCAGCCCGGCATGAAGGTAAGCCTCCGCACCAAAGACAGCCTGCTCGACGAGGTCATCGTTGTAGCGTACGGCGAGCAGAAGAAATCCTCGTTTACAGGTTCCGCCGGCATCGTAGACAGCAAAGCCATCGAAAAGCGGCAGGTAAACAACGTGATGGACGCTCTTCAGGGCAATGTGGCCGGCTTGCAGTCGTTCTCGTCCTCCGGTTCTCCCGATGCCAATCCCGAATTCCGTATCCGCGGTATCAGTTCGCTCAATGCCGGCAACGACCCGCTCATCGTGCTCGACGGCGTACCCTACGACGGTCTGTGGAACAGCATCAATCCGAATGATGTAGCCAGCATCACCGTGCTCAAAGATGCTGCGAGCAACGCGCTCTACGGCGCACGCGGTGCCAATGGCGTCATCATCATTACCACCAAGAAAGGCAGTCAGGGCAAGGCCAACATCACCTTCGATGCCAAACTGGGCTGGAGCAGCCGCAGTTCCAAGCGCTATGAGACCATCGACAACCCTGCCGAATATCTTGAGACCTACTACAAGGCCCACTACAACTACAACATTGCCAACGGCCAAAGTCCCTATACGGCACATGTCAATGCCAACAACACGCTCTACAAGTCGTCCGGCGACGGCGGTCTGACCTACATCCCCTACTCCGTACCCGAAGGACAATACCTCATCGGCGACAACGGCAAACTCAATCCCAATGCCACACTCGGCAACCGCATCTACAACAACGGGCAGGTATACACCATCTACCCCGACGACTGGATTGACGAGTCCTACCGCACCGCACTCAGACAGGAATACAACCTGAGCATCAACGGAGGTGGCCAGCAGGGACAGTTTTATGCTTCACTGGGCTATCTCAACAATGACGGTATCGTGATCGGCTCCGACTACGAACGCTATACCGCCCGCATGAAGGCCAACTACCAAGCCACGAAATGGCTCAACGTAGGCGGCAACATCAACTTCGCCCACACCAACACCAACAATGCCGACGAGGACGACACCAGCGGTACAAGCATCTTCTACCAGGCAAGCCTTATGGGCCCCGTCTACCCCGTCTACCTGCGCGACGGTGACGGCAACATCCTCACCAACGAGTACGGCAAGATCGGCGACTACGGCGACGGCATGTATTTGGGCTCCTCCTACATCCGCCCCTACCAAAAACAGGTAAACGGCATCACCGACGCCGGTCTCAACACCCACAATACCGTATCAAACACGTTCACGCTCAACGGCTTTGCCGACATCGACATTATTGACGGCCTGAAAGCCACCCTCAACGGAAGCGTCTACAGCAGCAGCAACCGCATGACCCAGACGGTCAATCCGTTCTACGGCTACGGTTATATGAGTTATCCCTCGGGTTACGTCTACAAATACAACTACAATTACTACTCGGTCAACTTCCAGGAACTGCTGAAGTACGCCAAGAGTTTCGGCAAGCACAACATCTCCTTGCTTGCCGGCCACGAAAACTACTCACACACCTACGACTACATGACGGGCGACCGCAAGAACATGTTTTCCTACTTCGGAAACCAGGAACTCAACGGTGCCACCACCTACATCAGCAACGGATCGTACAAGAGCCAGTACCAGACCGAGGGATGGATATTCCGCGGCCTCTACGACTATGACGGCAAATACTTCGGACAGGTATCCTACCGACGTGATGCATCCTCGCGTTTCCACCCCGACCACCGTTGGGGAAATTTCTACTCGTTGGGCGGCGCATGGATTCTGACCAAGGAAAACTGGATGCACGACATCTCCTGGCTCAACCTTCTCAAACTGAAGGCCTCCTTCGGACAGAACGGAAACGACAACATCAGCGACTTTCTCTACACCGACACGTACACCATACAAAAGGGCGACGGCAGCGAGATCGGTCTGATACTGAGCAACGTGGGCAACGAGAAGATCACATGGGAGACGGTGAGCAACTTCAATGCCGGGTTTGAGTTCGAACTGTTCGGCAGCCGTTTGCGCGGCGGCATCGACTACTTCTACCGCAAGACCACCGACATGCTCTGCACCGTACGCGTACCGCTCTCGCAAGGCTACGCCGGCTATTCGAGCAACGTGGGCGACATGGTAAACAAGGGTGTGGAAATCGAACTCGAAGGCGACGCCATTTCGACCAAGGACATCAAGTGGACCATCGGAGCCAACCTCACCGCCTACAAGAACAAGATCACCCGCCTCAACGAAGACAACCGCTACAACACGCTCGACGGCGGACATCCCGGATACACCAGCGGTTCCTACTACTACGGCGAGGGACTGCCCATGTACACCTGGCGACTGATAAAGTATGCAGGTGTGGCCGATGACGGACAATCCCTGTGGTACATCCACGACGCCGACGGCAACCTCACCACGACCAAGAATCCGACAGACATCACCAAGGACGAGGACTACTTCAACTGCGGCACTGCCCTGCCCGACTTCTACGGCGGATTCAACACGACCCTGTCTGCCTACGGGTTTGACTTCAACATCGCCTTCGCCTACTCCGTCGGCGGCAAGGCCATGGACTGGACCTACATGGACCTCATGACCAATCCGACCGCCGGCGCTACCGGAAAGGCCCTGCACAAAGACCTGCTCAATGCATGGAGCACAAGCAATCCCGGATCTAACATTCCGCGCCTGCAGTACGACGACACCTATTCGGCTGCCACCTCAGACCGGTTCCTGACCGACGCCAGCTGGCTGGCCCTGCAAAATGTGTCCTTGGGCTACACCTTCCCCAAAAACTGGATCTCACACATCGGACTGTCAAGCATACGGCTCTATGTGTCGGGCGAGAACCTCACCTACTGGAGCAAGCGCAAGGGCTTCGACCCGCGCATCAGTTATGCAGGTTCGGTGAGCAACATCAGTTATGCCCCGGCCCGCACTGTCACCGCAGGACTTACCGTACAATTCTAAACAGCGAATACGATTATGAAAACATTGCTCAAAAAGACATATCTTCTTCCTGTAGCAGCGCTCGCACTCACGCTGGGCAGCTGCATGGACGATCTGGAGCCGCAAAGTTCCATTGCCTCCACCAGTCAGATCAGTCAGGACAGCGAAGCGTTCAGCAAACTGCTCACCGGCCTGAAGGCCAAAATGACACAGACCGACACCTACGGCGGTACCAGTAGCGACTATGTAGGAACCTGGACTGAGGCCGTGGCCGACTGGGGATACCCCAACTACATGTTCATGCGCGACGTCTGCCTCGACGGCATGCCGACCACCGGAACCGACTTCAACTACCAGTATACCACCGAAGCCTGCACCAATCTGGCGACATACGGCGGCTATCCGTACTACTATTACTACAGTTTCATCAACAACTGCAACCGCATCCTGGCCGCACGTCAGGAGGCAACTTCACCCACGAGCATCTGCCAGCAGCTGGCCATCGCCCGCACCTACAGGGCGCTGAGTTATCTGCACCTCTGCATGATGTACGAATTCTACAAGACCGGCATCGATGAGCTCGACCAGAAGGCCAAGGCCAATGGTGTGATGGGACTGACCGTTCCGCTTGTCACGGAGAAGACCACCAACGACGAGGCCAAGAACAATCCACGCGCACCCTTCTACACCATGTACCGCTTCATCTACAACGACCTCGCCACGGCCGAGACCAACATCAGCGACTACGACCGCAGTGACAAGAACGACATCAACATCGATGTAGTAAACGTGCTGATGGCCCGCTTCTGGATGATACTCGGTTCGCGGTTCAGTCTCCACGCCGACGACCTCGCCACCCAACTGAGCCACGAGTCTGATGCCGACGGCTACAAGCCACTTGGCATCTCCTCCGCCGACGACTGTTTCCGCAAGGCGTCTGCCTATGCCGACAAAGTGATGGCCGCCGGCTACTCCCCCACCACGCAGAGCCAGTGGCAGGATGTAAAGACGGGTTTCAACACGGCCAACCAAGCCTGGATATGGGACATCAAGTACAGTTCCACCGAGAATACGCCCCGCTACTGGATGACCCTCACCGGCAATTACGCCGTAGAGCCGACATGGGCATTCCCGGCGTATACCAAGGAATACCGGTGCATCAGCAGTGCCCTCTTCGACAAGATGGGCGACGACGACTTCCGCAAGACCTCATGGGTGGCACCCGAAGATGCTGGGGCGCACACCGTCCCTGCCAAGTACAGCACCCAACTCAAGGACTCCACCGCCACCACGGCAGCCAACAATACAAGCTGGCACCGTCTGCCGGCCTACGCCTCCCTGAAGTTCCGCGCGGCCGGCGGCAACATGGACGCCGAAGAGGAAGGACTACTCGTACAGTTCCCGCTGATGCGCGTCGAGGAGATGTACTTCATCAAGGCTGAAGCAGCCCTCCACACTCAAGGGATTGCCGCCGCCAAGCAGATGCTCGAAGACTTCATCAACTCCTATCGCTACACCAAGAGCACCTACAAGTGCAAGGCCGCAAGCGCAGACGAATTCATCGCCGAACTGATGGCGCAGAAATACATAGAGTTTTGGGGCGAGGACATCATGTTCAACGACTACAAGCGGCTGGGCCTCAAGATCGACCGCACCTACGAGGGAAGCAACTACCTGTCCTCCTACAAGTACTCTTCGATGGGCGGAGGATACGTCGCCCCGTGGCTCAACTTCTACATACCCGAAGCAGAACGCAGTTTCAACCAAGGCATTGCCATGAACCCCGATGCCACATCTTATGCGAAACAGTACTGTAAATAACACCAAACGACTATGAAAAAGACCATAGAATATCTGTCCGTCCTCTTTTCAGCCATGCTCTGCCTGGCATCATGCACCGACAGTGCCGACATGGACTACACCCCCGGACAACCTACAGCCGACGGCTGCATGAAAGTATACTTCGACAGCAGCAACCCCGAGGACTTCATCAACGAACCGGGCACCGTGACAAGCATTGACATAAAAGTGTCGCGCGTAGACACCGCCCAAGCCGCCGAGATACCGGTGACCTGCAAGAGTGCCGATGAGGGGCTGACCATCCCATCCTCCGTCAAGTTCGGTGCCGGACAAAAGACCGCCACGCTCACCGTCACCTTCGGCGCACTCGAAGCATCGAAGAAGTACAACTTCTCACTGGCGATTCCCGAAGAGTATGTAGACCACTACTCCAAGCTCGACGGCGCGTCGGCCTACAGTTCCTATGTGATGGATGCCGCATGGGCTGACTACATACCCGACGACACCATATACGTCACCTCGTCGGGCAGCACCTACGAGTGGATTGTACCCCTGCAGCGTCTGGGCCAGACCGACCGCTACCGCGTACAGGACTTCCTCGGATCGGGACTCGCCTTCACCTTCACCATCGGCGATGCCGCCACGGTGTCGGGCTACAACAAGATAGAGCCGACCGGCAACTACTACAACTTTGTCGATACCGACTACGGTGTCACCGGATTCTACCTTTGGGATACGGCCGGCGACAAGATGGCGGAGTTTGCCCTTGGCAGCAAGACCGTCACCGAGATGGCCTTCATGAGACAGTACGGCACCACCGACTACAGTTATATCTCATTCAAGAAAGGATTTGCCCAGATCGGCACCTACTACACCACCTACGCCGACGGCACCTACGAGTATTACAACTATGTGTACATGTATTTCAAACCGCAAAAGTAAGACCGCTATGAAAAGACTATATTATCTGTTGTTGTCCATGGCCGCCGTCTGCATGACGCTCACCTCCTGCAGCGACGACACGGTGACCAAGACACCGCTTCAGGCTCCCGTCGTCAGCGAAGGGGCCAAGACGGTAAGCACCATCTCCTTCAGTTGGGCCCCGGTGGAGGGCGCGTCGCAGTATGCCTACGAACTGTACGATGCCGACGACAAGCAGGTGTCGGGATACGGTGGCGTCACCACCGCCACTTCATATATCGCCACCGGACTGAAGCACAACACGGCCTACACCCTCAAGGTCTGGGCCTACTCGCCGCTCGACGGCAACCGCTCGACATCTCCCGTGGCCACGCTCACGGCCACGACCAATGCGCCGCAGCCATTAGGCAAGCCGCAGGAAGCCGAAACCAGCATCAACGGTTCGTCTGTGACCGTGACCTGGCCGCAGGTAGACCATGCCACGGCCTATACCTATACGCTCACCTCCGGCGGCGAGACCGTCGACTCGGGTACGGCCTCGGGCAACAGCGTGACCTTCGGCAACCTCGCCATAGGCGACTATACGCTGACCCTCGTGGCCACAAGCGACGACGAGAACTACTCCGACTCCGACCCGTTCACTGTCACCTTCAGCGTAGAGAAGAAGAAACAGGAGCAGTGGCGCGCTACAGGAACATACCACTCGTCCGCACTCGACAAGGACTTCACGGCCGACATCGTATCCTATGACGACGGTACCTACACTATAGAAAAGCCGTTTGGAGAAGAGGGCTACAACATCAGTTTCAGCGTAGACGCAGGCACGGGCATCCTCGTACCGCAGGATGCGTACACCGACAGCGACGGATGGACCTACTTCTATCCCAGCAGCGAGTATTATACGGGATCCTACCTCGGCGACGCATCCTACTCCAACTTTGAGGGCGACAAGAGCAAAGGCGAACTGTGGTTCGGTACTTATCTCTATCAGATGGACGGTACGTCAGTGGGTGACTGGGGCTACGACACATTCACGTGGGAGAGCGCCGCACTGACCATCGACGACCTCTGCGGCACATACAATGCCCACGTGACGGGCTACGACTACTTCGACTTCACGGCATGGGCTACCATTGACCGTACCGACGAGGTGACCATCACCGACAACGGCGACGGCACGGTCAACATCTACAACTTCTACGACTGGCAGGACAACTTCACGGCCACGGTCGATCTGGAAGCCGGCACGCTGAACGTCAGCCCCATGCAGAACTGGGGCGGGTACTATACCTTTGCCGATGCCGACGACGAGACGGCCGCCGTGACTGGTACCGTCAACAGCGACAAGACAATCACCTTCAGCAATTTCGGGGCATGGTACGGCGGCGCCAGTTACATCTACTCCGGCATGCAATGCGTGATGACCAAGAAGTCTGAATAGACGAAAGTACGGTATAGAAACAATAAAGGCGGGTTCCCCCACAGGGACCCGCCTTTATTGTTTCATCCGCCAGAGGAAATGACCTACGCGGAAAAAGGGTTCGCTCAGGGCTTCTGCCGGATAGTAGACCAGCAGTCTGGCGTCACGGAAGAGGCGCTGCAGATTGTGTCCTATCACACCCGTGCCGAAATGGTAACGGGTCTCGTAGTGTCCGAAATTGCCTCCGCACACGATATCCTCGAGCAGCAGCCGTCCGCGCCGCGCATCGGGAGGGGCCATCATCCGGTCGTCCGGCATGGCCAGCACCTCACGGAGCACATACATCATCGCCCCGGCAAATTTCCATAGGCCCAAATGCCGCAGATGACGTTGAAGACCGGCTATGGCATCAGCCGTACGGGGAAGACCGGACAACACAAAATAGTAGTCGAGCACTTGCCGCAGCCCCACGCCTTCGAAGAAATAGTGGTGGTAGAGATGGAACAACTGGTACACGGCATTGAATGTCGCAGTGGGTACGGCCACACGACCGACATCCTCAGAAGCCAATGACACCGTATTCGCGCATTGCTCCGCAATGTTCTCCCATAGCCATCTCTGCATACGGCGGTTGTGCAGAGGATTGGACATGATGGCGGGTGTGGTGTGCAGTTCCACGGCAACACCGTTCACAGTCAGTTCGATATGGTTGAGGCTTTCCTCCCCCACCTGTCCGTTGCGCGCCGACAGTGCCTCGGCAAGCAAGCGTATGTCCGCCCGCGGCGCATCCACCCACACATCCACGTCGCCCGGTGTCCGTGCCGACGGGTTGGGGTAAAGCACGGCATTGCCCTGCCCCTTGAGTATGCAGCAGGCGAAGCCCGCCTCCGTCACCTTGCGGTAGACATAGGCGGTGGCCTTGTCGAGGATATGGTTTCTCTTCCTGATAGTCTCGCTCACGCCCAGCCACTTCATCAACAACGGCAACGGCGGGGCTATGCCCTTTGGCAAGCGCTGCACACCGTCGAACACGATGCCGGCGAGTGTCTGCTCATTGGCAAACCGATAGAAGGCCGCCCAGTCAAAACCATGCAGGGCGGTACCGTCAAGAAACTCCTTGCCCTCATAGAGGCCCAACGAGAACTGTATGAACCGGAAATAAAGATTGTTCATCCTCTATACTTTAGATACCTGTAAGCATCACAGACAATAAGTCCCGTAGGGACGAAATATTATAGCGTAGGGGCGTGCCCCTACGTCTTGGAATGACCGTGACATTGCCCCTGTAGGGGCGCATAATTCATTGATGAGACTGATCACGCTAAGGGCGTTTACCGTACACAAGTTTATCTCTCATGTGCAAAGATATTCCACAAGAACAGGGCGTTGCCGATAATATACCGCCGCCACATACGCCGTGGTTCCTTGAGCAAGCGGTAGAGCCACTCCAGGCCGTGGCGCTGCCACCACAACGGGGCGCGCTCCACGGTGCCGGCAAAGAAGTCGAACACGGCACCGACGGTACCCACATGACAGTCGATGTCAAGTTCGGCCCAGTGGACATACGTCCACTTCTCCTGCTTGGGTGCCGTCATGCCTATCCAGAGCAGGTCGGGACGGGCGGCGTTGACAGCATCGATGATGGCGCGGTTGTCGGCATCTGAAAATTCGGGCTTGTAGGGCGGCGAATAGGTCACCACGTGCAGGCGGGGATATACCTCTGCCGCCCGCCCGACTACAAGCCGGAGCACGCGGTCGCTGCTGCCCATGAACATCACCGTACCGCCCTTGCGGTTGAGCCTCTCCATCTCGTACTCGAAGAGATCCCATCCAGCGATGCGTTCCTTCGGTTGGCTCTTGGCCCCTATCCACCGGCACGCCTTGACGATGCTCACCCCGTCGGGTATGAGCACGTCGCCACAGGTCAGCGCCTCGGCGAAAAGGGTGTCGCGGCGGGCCGTGTTGTACGAGTGGGCGTTGATGGTGTTGATCAGCAGTTTGCCCTCGGGCAACGAGGCCAGTGCAGCCTTGCTGCCCAGTATATTCAAGTTTTTCAGTCTAAACATCATGTTGATTGTAAGTGGATATGCTCCCGCATGGCGTTGTGCCGTGCAGATGGAGAAGATGCCGGAAATACCCGTTCTTGTTCTTGCCGGCCTCCGCAGCCTTGCGGTAGTTGAGTTTATGGAGGCTGACATGCGCTACGAGTTCGTCCCAGTCGGCCGCATTGAAATCCTTTGCCAACGCGCGGCCAAGCAGCAGACTATGGAAACTGTTTTCACGCGGCATACGCCCGGCCTCCTCCGGGAACCGTCGGAGCGACATCCCCAGAAACAGATGTATGATATAGTAGTCTACCAGACAGTCATAATCCCGCCAATAGGCCAGGAGCATATCGAGCACGGCGGCCACATGCCGCTGTCCGGGCACGGCGGCCACAAACCATGTAGACAGACCGACGGGCTGCGCCACACCCTTACGGAAATAGCGGAACAGGGTCAGCCGGCTCTGCATGATACGCTGCCAGCGGGTCTGCAACCGCTCGTCGGCGAAGCCTGTGCAGTAGACCGTGGCATCCATCCAGATGCCGCCATACTTCTTCAGCGCGGCCAGGCGCAGCAGGTCGCTGAACGAGGCAGGCGGTATCCGTCCCTTGCGGTACTTGCGGATGATATCCTCTGGCAGGTCTACCCACTGCCGGTAATTGTCCATGTCGAGAACACGCACGTCGTACCCGGGCAGATGTTCCCTTTGCGACTGGAGACACGCCTGCACCATCTCCGGCGCTTGGCCGACGCCCTGCAGCCATGCCGACCATATGATTCGAGGCACCTCACATGACGCGCTGTCCTCCCGGACCGGACATCCGGCACTGTCGGCATAGGCGTCGAGGATATGCCCGTAGCGGCACGCCAGCACATCGTCCACTTTGCGTGTAATGGCCGAGTAGACCTCCTTGGGCGACCTGCCCGACAGGATGCAGCGCGCCAAAGCAGCGACAGCCGTACCCAGCACGCCCATACGGGCATACTGGCAGACAAGACGCCATCCGCCGAACTGGCGGTAGCGCACGAGCAATCGGTCAAAGTCCTTCACGAGTCTCACCGTAATAATGTGTTTCAGAATGTATACAGGACAAAGATACGTATTTTCTTCCGTTTACGCACAACAACGGCCTGTAATTTTGGCCGGGCGGATGCGCCGTACAGAGGGAAAAGCAAGGGAAAAAGTTTGCTGCTTTGCGCAAGAAAGCGTACATTTGCCGCACAGACAAAGAACTCAGCAACATCATGACAATAAGTCTTCATTCCACCATACCGTATGCGTATGCAGCCTGCATGCATGCCGACTGCCCCTTGTCGGGCCACTGTCTGAGACAGGTAGCCTACAAGGAGCTGCTGTCTACGAGCGACCGCTTCTGCATCGTCAACCCGTCGCAGTGCAGCAAGGATGACTCTTGCCGCTACTACCGCAGCAACGCCCCGGTGCGCTATGCCCGCGGATTCACGGGCATGCAGAAGCGGATGTATCCCGAACAGTACGCTACGTTCATGCAAATACTGATCGGCCGCTTCTCGCGCACTACCTTCTTCGAGCGGCGGCGCGGCGTAAGGCCGATGCCGCCCAAGGAGCAGGCCATCGTGCTGGAGGCACTGCGCAGAGCGGGAGTCACCGAACCGATGGACTTTGACGCCTACGAGGAGGGCATCGACTGGCAGGACTGACACCGGACGGACGGCCTTACCCCCGCGGAAGAAATACGCCCCGGCGAGGGCCGTACAGAGGCGCACAGTCAGTACGCGGCAGCAAAAACTCGAGTACGCGGCCCGCGTACTCGAGTACGCGCTACCGCGTACTGGCTGCGTACTGGCTGATGAGGACCGAAAAACACCAATGGCGGACTGCGCAAAGTACACCTGCACGGTCCGCCATTGTCATTGTGTGGCAGCGGCTCTATCAGCCGGGGTTTTGCTTGATATGGTGTGGCATCTATGGTATAAGCAGAGAACTGTCACCATAACTGAGGAAACGGAAATCGTGACCGAGCGCATAGTCGTACACGCGGCGCCAGTCGCCGTGCAGGAAGGCACTGACCAGCAGAAGCAGGGTGCTCTGCGGCTGATGGAAATTGGTGACAAGCATCTTGACTATCTTGTACTCGTAGCCCGGGGCGATGATGATCTGCGTGCTGGTGTGCAGGGAGTTCAGACCGTTGGCATCAAGATAGGCGAGTATGGCCTTGACGGCATCCATAGGCGAGATGCCCTCTGTCATGGCGGCCGCATCGTAGGGGTCCCACTGATTGACGTGCAGTTCGTTTTCGGAAAGGCCAGGATTGTGCACCAGTTTGCAGCCGATATAGTAGAGGCTCTCCAGTGTACGCACGCTCGTGGTGCCTACGGCGATGGCCGAAGCGTCGTGACGGATGAGTTTCTCGAGTGTCTCGCGGTGCACGCAGATATACTCGGTATGCATATCGTGGCCGTCGATGGTCTCCGACTTGACCGGTTTGAACGTGCCGGCCCCCACATGGAGAGTGATCTCCTCGCGGTCGATGCCGTGGCGGTCGAGATCGGCAAGTACCGCATCGGTGAAATGCAGTCCGGCGGTAGGTGCAGCCACCGACCCCTTGATCTTGGAGTACACGGTCTGGTAGGTCACCTTGTCGCTTTCCTGGGTATCGCGGTTGAGGTACGGGGGGATAGGCAGTTCGCCGACCGACTCGAGGATTTCGGCAAACGACACCGCGTCGTCGTCCCATCCGAAGTCTACCCAATGGCTCTTGCCGTGCTCTCCGCGACGCGTAGCCGAGAGCACGACATCCCTGTCGCCGATGCGGAGGGTACGCTGCAAGGTGCCTTCCTTCCACTTCTTGAGATTGCCGACCATGCACAACCATGCACACTGTCCGCGGCTCTGGAACATCAGTTCATAGTCGGTGGGGGCAGCCGGTTCGAGAAGGAACACCTCGATGAGGGCACCGGTCTCTTTTCTGAAGTGGAGCCGCGCCTGGATCACCTTGGTGTTGTTGAACACCATCAGTGTACCGGATGGCAGGTATTGCGGAAGATTGTAGAAATGGTCATCGGAGATGTCGCCGTGACGATAGACAAGCAGTTTGCTATGGTCGCGCCGGGCGATGGGAAATTTGGCGATGCGCTCGTCGGGCAGAGCGTAGTTGTAGTCGGAAATATGTATCTGTTTGGTATCCATGCAATAAAGGATAATTCTGATGAAAAGGCTAAAGGATGGTTCTGAACAAGGTATAGACCAAGGTCAGGAGGAAGACGACGGCAACGATGTCGACATCGCTGCACTGGTAGCCGGTCACGGTGTACTGGGAGGAAATGTAGTTGAGCCGCGGCGAGATGCGGCGGTAGACCTTTCGGAACGTGAAATAAGTGACCGCACCGGAAACGGCGCCCCACAACAGGCCGACCGTGATGTCGGAGGGATAATGCAGCCCGAGATACAGGCGCGTGTAGCAGTTGAGCAGCGACCACGCCACAAGCACCACACCCAAAAGACGGTCGCGCACAAGGCAACAGAAGAACACGGCCAGCGAAAAGGTGTTGGCGGCATGGGCGGAAAAGAAACTGAAGTCGGTACCGCGCAAGTCGTTCACCACACGCACGGTGTACTTGTACAGCGGGTCATTGCCCGGACGGGGACGGGCCGCGAGCGGTTTGGCGATAAAGTCGGCCATGCCGTCGGCGAGCACCACACACAGGAAGGCGCATCCGACAATGAGGAGGATCTGCGCCATCGTCTCATTGTTTTTCACAACGAGATACAACAACGACAGATAGAGCGGTATCCATGTCACACCGGAGGTGAGGACCACCATCCAGCGGTCAAGAAACAGCGAGTCGCTGCCATTGAAGAACGGCAGCAACTGGTGGTCGAGGTCTATGATTGTCTGTATGTCCATACGTTATGCCGTTTGTACAAATCAGATTTCCTCGATGACCGCGGTCTTGAGCCAGCCCTCGCGTCCGTCGGCCAAGCGCACAGCCCGCCAGCCCTTCATGGTATTGTCGGTGATGTCGACACGCGTTCCCTCGTGTATGATAAAGGCATCGTTGGCACTGTCGGCGGGCGTCTTCTTGACAGTGACCACCGGTGCGATGACCACCGCCCCATTGCGCTGCTCGAAGGCCCGCTTCTGCTGCCAGGCAAACACATTGCCAAGCAGGAAGACCACAGCGAGTACGATACTGCCGTAGAAACCGACCTCGCGTACAAGGATACGCTTGCCAAACAGGTACAGCAACAGAAGTACGCACGCCAAAGTCAGCGCCACAACCGAGAGCGTCGCCCAGGCGTCAACACTCATCGCATTGACAAGCGAGCGGTACCAAGTGACGAAGAACATCTCGTTTTGCGGGGTGATCTTGTCGATGGTGCGCGAGGACACAAACTGGAGATTGAACCAGATGTCCTTGTCGCCGGGCGACAGGAGGTGGGCACGCTCATAGGCAAGGACGGCCTGGGGCAGATTGCCTACCCGATACTGGGCGTTGCCGAGATTGTAGTATACATCGGCACTGACCCCTTGGCGCAACAGTTGGGTGTAGACCGTCACCGCCTGCTGGTATTCGCCACGCACGTAGGCAGAGTCGCCCTCAGCCTTGGTCACGGCAGATGCGGGAAGTGCCGTCATGAGCATAAACAACAGGAGGAGGGACAGCGCACCGGACTTCTTCCGTGAGCGGGCCGCGCGTATGGCGTCTTCGATATCCATAATGGCATTCATGGCCGAGGTGTAGGTCTTGTTCATGTTTCCTGCCGCATCGCCGGGCGCATACCTTTCGTATTCGCACTCGTCGAGGGCACTGATAAATGTATCGATGGTAGTCTGGCTCACCTGATGGCGCGACAGGGCTTCGGCGACATTGTCGCGCGAGAGTTGCTCGACAGGCATATTGAGTTTGTTGCTGACGTATCCCCACAATGCCCGCAGCACCTCGTCGTAGAACTCGCCCTGCCGTCCGGACTCCATCAGCCGGTGGGCAGCCTTGAGCCGCTTTGTGGCCACCTTGTTGGCACGGCGGCCCTTCATCTTGACGATATCGGCACTGTCGGCGGCATGCTTTCTGAAGACAACCATCAGGATGACAAATACGGCCAAGAGGGAGATGAGCGTCAGGATATAGCGCGTCGAGCCGAAGTAGAAGTCACCGACATCGTGCAGACGTGACGTTCCTTCATGCAACGGCAATATGTCATTGCGCTGGGCCTGCGAATAGTCGATGACGGCGGAACTCTTGCCGCTGCCCTTTTCTACAGTGACGGAGATGGGCTGTGTCTGTACCGTCTTGTAGGAAGATGTGGATGTGTCGTAATAGGTCAGTTTGACCGACGGTATAGTGTAGGTACCCTGGTTGCGCGGCACGACAAGATAGTCGTACACCATGTTGCCCTCGATGCCGTTGGTCGTCAGCCGTGTCTTGTCGGTCACCTTGGGGTCGTACTTGTCGAAATCCTTGGGGAACTCGACGACGGGCTGCTTGATCAGTTTGAGGTTGCCGACACCGCTCACCACGACACGCAAGGTCAACGGCTCGCCGGCCTTGGCCGTCTTCGACAAGAGCTGGGCCGTGATGCCGAACCGCCCTACTCCACCGGAGAAACCGGCGGGCTTGGCCGGCAGCGGATCGACCTGTATGGTCAGTCCGGGAGCGACAATGTCGCGATTGACCTCCACATATCCGGAACCGCCATTGAAGAAGGCCTCGAAGGGATCGACGTTTCTGTTCTGCTGCACAACAACGCCCTTGAAGGTGATGCCGGGTATCTTCATCTGTCCCGTCATTTGGGGATACATGACATACTGGCTCCACGTGACACAACGGTAATTGCGGCCGTTGACATTCTCTATGTGGAAACTCTTCTGCTGCGGCAGGGGTATCTCCTGGGTATGGAACCCTGCCAGATCGGGCATCTTGCCATTGAGCTGGGTCAGATTGACCAACGTGTAGACCTTGTAGGTAAGAAGGATGGGTTCCTGCTCATGGACACGCTTCTTGTTGGCGCTCACCTTCACAAAAAGGTCGCTGCCGGAGATGCGGCTTCCCGCAGCGCGCATACCGTCGTCCTCACCGTCGTCCTCGTGCATACGCGGCGCACCGTTGCCTCTGCCGGCATTGCCGGAGACAGTGATGCGCACAGGGCGCGAGGTACAGGCCTTGCCATTGACGACGGCCCTTGCGGCCGGTATAGTGAACGTTCCGTTCTTCTCGGCATAGAGGGTATAGGTATAGGTGACCGACGACGAACTGCTGGTATGGCCGTTGACAACCTGAAAACTGGACTGCTGCGACGTGTAGGGCCCGGCGATGACCTCGAGCCCTGACGGTATGTTGCCAGACCGGAAGTCTGACACATCGGTTGTATTGATGGTATAGGCTATGCGGAAGTTTTCTCCGACAGCCACATGAGAAGGGGCTGAGACAACAATCTGCTGGGCCTGGGCGAGTAGCGCAAGGCAACTCAGGAAGCAAGCCACAAGCATGCGTTTCATAATTATCATCATGGATTGTAATTAATGCATTATATTAGGACCGGTCTACCAATTCTTGTCAAGCTTTCTCGGACGGGAGCGGTGCATGGCGTCCTTGACACGCTGCTGCGTGTTTTTCTCGTCCTGCATGGCCGCATTGAGCAGCTGCTCGGCGTTGTCTTTGCTCATACGCTCTTTGTCTTGCTGCTGCTTGTTCTGCTGCTGCTTGTTCTTGTCCTGGTTCTGCTTGTCCTTATTCTGTTTGTCCTTGTCTTTGTTCTGCTTGTTCTTGTTCTGGTTGTTGTTCTGGTTGTTGCGCGGGTCGTTTTTCTGCAAGCGCTTGCAAAGGGCAAGGTTATAGCGGGTCTCGTTGTCAGACGGATTGTTGCGCAGGCTCTCCTTATAGGCATTGATGGCCTCGGCATACATCTTTTTCGTCTGACAGATGACACCGATATTATGATAAGACTTGGCCTTGCGCAACTTGCTGGTCTCCAACTGTCCGGCACGCTGGAACTGTTCGACGGCGGCAGAATCCTTGTTCTGCATCATCAGGGCACAGCCGAGATTGTATATAGCCTGGGCGTTGCCCGAGTTTTCGGAGACGGCCTTGCGGTATTCCACCTCGGCCTTGGCAAAGTTCTGCTGCCGGAAAAACTTGTTTCCCGAGCGTATGTATTGTCTGTCGGCCTGTGCTGAAACCGCTACGGCAAGCAGGGTCAACAAATATAGAAGGATGGTTCTTTTCATTTTTCTCCCTTTCTGAACAAACGGATATTTCTGAAAGCCGGATTCTTGGCCTCGAGAAGGCAAGCCTCAACGACAAGCAATACCAACGCCAGGATGGCAAATGCCTGAAACTGCTCGGCATACTCGCTATAGACCACACTTTGGGTCTCGCCCTTCTGCAGTTTTGCCAACTCGCTATTGAGCCGCTCCTGTGCATCATTGGTATTGTCGACATGGATGTACGTGCCGTTGCCCGCCTGCGCCACTTCGCGGCACATCTGCTCGTTGAGGGCAGACATGACGGTCTGGCCGGCTGCATCACGCATATACTCGCCCTTGCCCAAGGGTATGGGGGCACCGGAGGTGCTTCCTACGCCAAGGATAAACACATTGATGCCCTTCTTCTTGGCGGCCTTGGCTGCCTCCAACGCACCGCCCTCATGGTCTTCGCCATCGGTGATGAGAATGACGGCACGCCCGATCTTCTCCTGTTTCGAAAAACTGCTGCAAGCCAAATCGATGGCACGGGCTATATCGGTACCCTGCGTGGAGATAAGAGACGGATTGGCACTCTGGAGAAACATCTTGGCGGAAACGTAGTCGCTCGTGATGGGCAACTGCACAAAGGCATCGCCTGCAAACACAATCAAACCAATCTTGTCGTTGGTGAACTTGTCGACGAGGTTCTCCACCAGCATCTTGCTCTTGTCGAGTCGGGAAGGGACGACATCCTGTGCCAACATGGAGTTGCTGATATCCAGCGCGATGATGGTCTCTATGCCATTTCGGTTGTCACGGGATATCTTGGAGCCCATCTGCGGACGGGCCAGCACAACAACCAGAAGGGCATAGGCGGCCGTCACGAGCCAAAACTTCACGGTAGGACGGTAGCGGGAGACCTGCGGCATGAGCTGCCGCAACAAAGCGGGGTCGCCAAAGGCGCGAAGGCGCTTGCGACGCACACGGAAAGTGATGATGCGGACCAGCATCAGCACCGGGACGGCCAAAAGCAGCCAGAGATATATAGGGTCTTCGAATCTGAACATGACAATGCTAAGGTATACGGCGCAAAACCGTTGTTCTCAATATAATCTCGAAAAGCAACAGGATGACAGCAGCAAGAGCAAAGGGCTGATAGGCTTCATACCGCTTGGAGAAGCGCTTGACATCCATCTTGGTCTTCTCGAGTTTGTCTATATCTTTGTATATCTGGGCCAACTCCCTGTTGTTGGTGGCACGGTAAGAACTGGCACCGGTCACAGAGGAGATGTCGGAAAGGGTCTTGGTATCGAGCTCGACAGGCATATTCACATACTGCACACCGCCTGCTACCGGCACAGGATAGGGGGCGACCTTATTGGTACCTACCGCTATCGTGTAGACTCGTATGCCGAAACTCTGCGCTATCTGCGCGCTGGTCATGGGCGAGATGTCGCCCATATTGTTGCTTCCGTCTGTCAGCAGAATGACAATCTTACTCTTTGCCTTCGAATCTTTCAGGCGCGACACAGCATTGGCCACACCCATACCGATAGCCGTACCGTCATGGATGATGTCCTGTGCAGCGATATCGGTGCGGACGCCCTGCAGCAAATTGAGCAACGAGGCATGGTCGGTGGTCATCGGACACTGCATGAAGGCTTCTCCGGCGAAAATCGTAAGGCCGATATTGTCATTTGGACGGCCGGAGATGAAGTCGGCGGCCACCGCTTTAGCAGCCTCAAGCCGGTTGGGGCGGAGATCTTCGGCCAGCATGGATGTAGAAACGTCCATGACCAACATGATGTCGATACCCTCTACCGACTTGTTGTCCCATGAATTGTGGGTTTGAGGACGTGCCAGTACACATACGACCAGCACATAGACGATACACCGCAAGACCATCGGCAGATGCACAATGCGCATACGCCAACTCTTGGGTACATACCGATAGGCATCGGTACTGCCCATCCTCATTGTCGGTTCGCTGCTCTTGCGATAAAGCAAGTACCACAATATATAGGGTACAAGCAGAAGGAGCAACACGAAATATCCTTTACTTGCAAATTCCATTTCCTAATCTTATTCGAGCAACAGATACAAACGATAGGCCGCAAGCGATGCCAGCACGGCTATTGCAATGACGACAACCGTGATGGCCGTCTTGATGACGGTGCGGTTGCTTTGGGTGCGCTTGTCGTCCGCGCTGAGTTCGGGAACAATGCGCTCCGTGGTCGGCTGGCCTTCGATCTTGGTCTGGTCTATGAAATTGATGGCGTTGACGAGATTGAGGTCATTCTCGTTGAGAAGCGTAGAATACTTGGCAAACTTCACCAAATCGGCGGTGGTGAACAGTTCCTTCAGTTCGTCAAGCATCTTCCGGTCGCCCTGCTCCTGCAGGCGGTAGAGTATCTCCGAACTGGTCATTTCCTTGGCACTGAATCCGAAACGTTCCTCGATATACTGACGCAAGGCATCAGTCAGTCGGGTATAATACTCCTTTTGGCTTTCCGGAGTGGCAAGATGCTCACTCTTCAGTTTGTCTATCGTATTGAGCGCCTTTTGGTGGGCAGGCACACGCTTGACGATTCGGATATGTGTGATAATGGGCTTGTTCTGCCGAAGTCTGACCACAAGGTAAAGACATACGACCGAAAGGACCAGGACAAAAATGCACATCCACAATACAGGCGACCATTCCGACCAAAAGAAAGGATTGTCCTGCACATCCTTTGGCGGGAAGAACTTGTCGGCATGCAAGGTATCGACATCTACCGATATCACTTTGAGGGCCAACGTATTGGATGTATAGGGTTTGCCGTCTACCTTGACCTTCACACCGGGGATAGCGTACAGATGTTCGTCAAAACTGGTCAGCGTATACGAACGCGACACTTTCGTCTGCCCGTCGACATCGGTCTTCTCTTCTGAAGAACAGTCGAGCACCTCAACACCCGGAACGATCAACTGACTGCGCTTGTAGGTCGGAAACGTCACACGGGCACCGTTACGCGCCGTCACCTCGACAGTCATCCGCACCTGCTCGCCGATCAGTATCTGCACTGAGTCTATCTTCGCCTCGACATGTACCTGCGCCTGCAAGACGACAGCCACAAGCGAGAACAGCAGAAGGGCAATATGTCTTTTCAATAATATCTTACTCATTTTCATTCATCATACTATCAAACGCCCCGGGAAGAGAACAGCGCCATCATAGAGCGTACATAATCACCGTTGGTGGCTACCGACACCCAGTCGACATTGCTCTTGGCGAAAGTCTGCCGCAGACGTTCCTCACGCATCTGCCAATAGCGGGAGTGGGCCTGCCGTACCTTCTTGGAACTGGTATCGATGAGCATCTCGTGCCCTGTCTCTGCATCGAGTACCTTCATCAGACCGATGTCGGGCAAGGTCTTGGCACGCTGGTCGTAGACCTGAATTGCCATCACATCATGCTTGCTGTTGGCAATCTGGAAGGGCTTTTCCATATCCTTGCCGTCATAGAAGTCGCTCAGCACGAAAGCGGTACAACGCCGCTTGACAACACGTGTAAGGTATTCCACCGCCATACCCACGTCGGTACGGAGACTCTGCGGCTTGAAATCGATCATTTCGCGGATAATGTACAGAATGTGTTTCCGGCCCTTCTTGGGGGGAATGTACTTTTCGATACGGTCAGAGAAGAAGATGACACCTATCTTGTCGTTGTTCTGTATGGCGCTGAACGCTATAGTGGCGGCAATTTCAGCCACCATGTCACGCTTCATCTGCACAGCAGTACCGAAATCCAGCGACCCCGAGACATCCACAAGCAGCATGACAGTCAGTTCACGCTCTTCCTCATATACCTTAATATAAGGCCGGCGGAAACGTGCGGTCACATTCCAGTCGATATCGCGGATGTCATCACCGAACTGATACTCGCGCACCTCGGAGAAAGCCATACCACGCCCCTTGAAGGCCGAATGGTATTGGCCGGCAAAGATGTTTTGGCTCAATCCGCGCGTCTTAATCTCTATCTTGCGGACTTTCTTTAATATATCTGATGTTTCCACGAATTACTTGTTTTTTATGTAACACTATTCGTTGTGTACAGCAAAAGCGGCACACGGAGGTGGCTACATCAGGGTACCTCAACCTTGTTGATTATCTTGGAAACAATTTCCTCGCTGGTCACATTGCTGGCTTCTGCCTCATAGGAAAGACCTATACGGTGGCGCATCACGTCATGGGCAACCGCACGCACATCTTCAGGCACTACATAGCCTCTGCGCTTGATGAAAGCGTAGGCACGGGCTGCCTTTGCCAGATTGATGCTTGCACGGGGAGAACCGCCGTAGGTGATCATGTCCTTGAGTTCCGGCAAACCGTAGCGCTCGGGGTAGCGGGAAGCGAAGACGATATCGGCAATATACTGTTCGATCTTCTCATCGATATATACTTCGCGTACCACCTTGCGGGCGTTGAGTATTTCTTCTGCCGTAGTCACGGGAGTAACTGCAGGAAGACTGCCGGCGAGATTTTCGCGGATAATCAGTTTTTCCTCTTCAAGCGACGGATAACCGATGATGACCTTCAGCATAAAACGGTCGACCTGTGCCTCGGGCAACTGGTAGGTACCCTCCTGCTCGATGGGGTTCTGGGTAGCCATCACAAGGAATGGATTGGGAAGGGCAAATGTCTTCTCCCCGATGGTAACCTGATGCTCCTGCATGGCCTCAAGCAGAGCGCTCTGCACCTTTGCCGGGGCACGGTTTATCTCATCGGCCAAAACGAAATTAGCAAATACGGGACCTTTCTTCACATGGAAGCCTTCATCCTTCTGTGAATAGACGAGCGTACCGATGACATCGGCCGGAAGGAGATCGGGAGTAAACTGTATTCTGCTAAAATCGGCATCAATAAGTTGTGACAAAGTTTTGATGGCCAATGTCTTGGCCAGACCGGGGACACCTTCGAGCAAAATATGTCCGTCACTCAGAAGGGAAATGAGCAAAGAGTCAACCAAGTGACGCTGCCCCACAATCACGCGGTTCATTCCCGTCACGAGATTGGTGATAAAACCGCTTTGCTGTTCTATCCGAATGTTCAGTTCCCGGATATCAATAGATTCTGCCATTGTTCTGCGTATTAAAATTTATCGCAAAATTACAACATAAAAAACGAGGAGTCGGTGCACAGCGGTCTAAATTATATTAAAAAGTCTCTAAAACTGAATATTTTAAGAACATTTATAGAGGACACAAAAGGTGTTTTACGCAGGTTGGCATAAGGCGGCATCTGACGGAAGCCCGCCATACGCCAAATCTTTTCAGCCACGCAAAGCACTGAGTTTCAATCCAAATTCGGTTGTCAGTTCTTCATATATACGCTGTACGGGAAGTCCCATCACATTGAAATAACTGCCTTTCAGCGCCGTGACACCGACATACCCGATCCACTCCTGTATGCCGTAGGCACCGGCCTTGTCGAATGGATGATAATGATTGATATAGTAATCGATTTCATCATCGGCAAGCATTTTGAAGGTCACTTCGGAAACGACGGAGAAGACCCGTTGTTTGTCGGGAGTCGTCAGACAAACGCCTGTCACCACCTCATGCGACCGCCCGCTGATGAGCCGCAACATCCGTCGGGCATCAGCGGCATCTGCCGGTTTGCCCAAGATTTGATTGTCGACGATGACCACCGTATCGGCCGTCACCAGGAGTTCGTCGCACGTGATATCGTAGGCCGCAGCTTTCTCTCGGGCAATATACGCCGGGACATCGGCGGCTGGCAAATTCTCCGGATAGGACTCGCTGACTCCCTTCATCACCCGCACTTCGAAATCGATGCCGAGACCAGCCATCAACTCGCGGCGACGGGGGGAATTGCTGGCCAACACGTACTTATACTGTTTTGTCATTTTTGCAACAAAGGTAAACAGATTTGCCCGAACCACGCCGCACAAGTCTCACATTTTAATAAAATAACGCACGGAAGTCCCCGACTTTCACGTATTTTTCTTATTTTTGCAACCATATCAAGAGACAACACGTCACACTAAATATGAAGAAAACCACATACGTCACCATACTTTTCCTACTATCCGTCTTTATAGCAGGCATAACGAGCGGATGCCAAGACAGCGGAAAGAAAGCATTCAACCGCCTGTTGCTGCAATTGGCCGAAGAAGACCACACCATAGACCACAATGACTGGATGGCCATCGAAAAATGGATGCACGAGAATGCCGCAGCACTCAGCGAATTGCGTGACGGCGACCATCCAGACGTCAAGAAGACCAAGGAGTACATCGCAGATTTCTTCAAAAACCGCCGACCCTCCGCAGACATCACCTTTGTCGGTATCGGGAACAAGCCCTTTTTTGCCGTTCACCTGTACTTGGAGCGTTCCGGCAGCATGGCACCCTACGACAGCCGCGAAGGAGACGGACTCTTCAAGTCAGCCATCGTGCAGTTGCTGAACAGTCTACCCGGTGACAACAACGACAACCGCATCTATATCGTCAACAGCACTGTAAACGCCTATCCCGAAGGATTCGACAAATTTCTTTCGGATACCGACATCTTTGAAAGCACCAAGGGCATAGGCGATGCCAGTTATACGGATTTCAGTTCGATCTTCAGCGACCTGCTGAACAATACCGGAGACAATGATCTCAGCATCCTTGTCACCGACATGATCTACTCCACCAAAAACATGAGTGGAGTAAGTCCGCAAAAGATATTCAACGAGGCTGAAGGAATGACCAACGCTGTCTTCAAGAACATCGGAACACAAAAATCGATGCTGGTTGTAAAATTGCACAGTGGATATCACGGCCCCTACTACAGCTACGATGCGCCATCCACAGGCAAACGCTATGACGGGCAACGTCCCTTCTATATGGTCATCGTGACCTCGAATGCGAACATGGCCCGACTGACAACGGACCACCACTATCAGGCATTTGCCCGACTGGCACAGATCAAGGGATACGACGACGAGTACCTTTTCAGCGCAGCACCACCATACGCCCCCTACCACTCGCTGTTGCTGAACCACCGCGACATACGCGGACGGTTCAAACCGGAAAGAGGATCAGGTACGCAGGTTACATCCATCAAAGACGTGGAAACTGACCCTGAGACAAAAGACTTCAGGCTAATACTGGCCGTCGATCTCAGCCACATGTTCATCGCGGACAGTTATCTGACCGACAAGAAGAACTACGAGGTGGCATCGGGCAGCGGTATGAAAATCGTTTCCATACGCCCCATCAGGAGCGGTGACCTCACAGAGACAGAAAAACGGTACGCCGGCACGGCCACCCATCTGTTCACACTCAGTGCGGGGAGAACCATCCCCAAAGACGACATCCACATCCGGCTGAAGAACGTTTTGCCGGCATGGATTGCCAACACGTCTACTGACGATGACCGAGACACGCACACGGGGAATTTCAGCGAAACGACATTCGGTCTGAAATATCTTTTAGGCGGCATATACCAGTCGTACAAGAAAAGTGCGGGCGGCGTACCCGACTACTTTGACATCGAACTCAAACTGAGCGAATAACTGCAAGACGGACATCGTCCGCCACAATATTCGCACTAGATTAAGGGCTATAAAAAATTATGAAGAATATCTTACTATTGGCAGGAGGACTACTGCTGACACTCCTTTTCCTCATCATGTCTGCGACAGCATTTGAGGGGATGTACTATGAACGGGAATTTTCCAACGAGATGTACAACCAAGGGCTCTACCTTCCCGCTTCAATCCTTGTCACCGGTATGGCATGGGGGGCTGCAGCGGCGTACTATTACCTCATCAATTCGGTCAATTTCTCACGATGGTTCCACTGGCTCATCATGCTTGTTGCCACCGCAGCACTGTCAACAATATGCGTACACACCTATACCGCCAGCGCACTTGCTGACGAGGGACTCAGTTTCGGCCATCAACTGACTACATTCTCAGGAGTTTGTGCCGTTACGAATACAATCTTTTTCATCATTGCCTCCTTTTCGCTAAGGTGGTGGAGTTCCAACTGCCGCCACACCCCCATTCCCGAATAGCAGAATTCTGCACCATCTTGGCTCAGCAGAAATTCCTTTTCAAAAGAACAAAAGCAAACATAACACCATACGACAGTGAGACTTTTCTTATTCTTGGTCGGCGGGACCGGTTCCCGCGTATTGCGTCCGCTCATCATGCAGTTTGCAGCGGGCATACACCCGACCGACGAGGCCGGCAACGCCATTCCCCTGGAAGTAGTACCCGTCATCATCGACCCCCACAAAGCCAATGAAGACCTGAAGCGTACGGACAACCTCCTACGTTGGTACAAACAGATACACCGCGCTCTGTACGGACAACGCAGCGATGCCACACGCGGCTTTTTCTCAGTCAAGATATCGACACTCAGCGATATATGTCCGCAAGGGAATGAACTGGCAGACACGTTTCAGATGAAACTTGGTACGCTGGAATCGACAAAATTCCGCGACTTCATCAACTACAACACGATGGACACCGCCAACCAGGCCCTTTGCTCCATGATGTTTTCCGACTACCAACTTGAGACCAAGATGGACATCGGATTTGTCGGAAGTCCCAATATCGGAAGCATTGCGCTCAACGAGCTGAAAGACAGTGAAGAGTTCAAACAATTCTCCAACGTATTTCAAAAAGAAGACCGTGTGTTCATCGTCAGTTCGATATTCGGCGGAACAGGAGCGGCCGGATACCCTGTCATCGTGAACAACATCCGCAATGCGGACGAAAACACATCCATCAACAACCGAGGAGACCTGCGCAACGCAAAAATCGGGGCACTCACCGTATTGCCCTACTTCAACGTACAACAAGACGAGAACAGTCCGATTTCCCGAGCCGACTTTATCTCCAAGACGAAATCTGCCCTGTATTACTATCACGACAATCTGACCGGACTACGGTATGGCGGAAAGGATACGGGAACGTCAAAAATCAACGCATGCTACTATCTCGGTGACGAGGTACCGTCGACCCCATATTTCAACGACCCAGGAGGGAACGGCCAGCGCAACGATGCCCACCTTGTGGAATTTGTCGGAGCCTTGTCCATACTCGACTTTCTCCAGATTTCAGACGACCAGATCGTTACGGCAGACGGCAAAGCCATTCGCCCCATTTACAAAGAATACGGGCTGGCCAACGACACGAGAAACGTCACGCTCAAAGACTTGGGCCTGCAGACACGGATTGCCATCAATGAGCAGATGGCCAAATTCCATCTCGCATATATGTATATCACATATCGGCTGCGCGAAGATATCGGGCACGGCTACACGCTCGACAAACCAGCCATAACGAAAGGATTTCTGTCGACATCGTTCTTTACCACGCTGACAGCCAACTTTTTCGTAGCCTACGCACAATGGCTCAAGGAACTGCAAAACAACCAAAGAAGTTTCGCTCCCTTCAACCTCGATACGCAGGAGATAAGAAATTGCCTGAACCACATCGAAGCGAGAAGCGGATTTCTGAAGACTCCACCCAACTACAAGCACATACTCTCTGCACTCAACGCGGCCTCACAAAAAGCAGTCAAAACCAATGCCTATGGCGAGACAGAGACCGCCGGCAAACTCCTTGGACTACTCGACATGGTCTTGGGGAAACTGCTCGACGAAAAATACGATTCCGTAGTCTGAACCACTCCACAAGAAACGACAACATGAGCAAAATACTGGCATACAACAACAAGACGACCGGCGAGAGTTGGATACCGCTAAGCGGCCAATACTCTGCCGACGAAATAGAAATGATAGCCGATCCGAACGGCGGGCTGTCGCAAACGCCACGGACTGCCATTCCAAGTCCATTTGCCCAAATGGACCTGGTCAAGAATGCCTTTCACCGGCTATCAACCCACACTGACCTCCACGGGGAGACAATGGACGAGAAACTCGTATCAGACGCTTTGGACATTGCCCAACTGTTTTTCTGCTACAAAGAACTGACAGAAAGTCTGCACATCATCACATGGAACAGAGCAACAGAGATTGCCAAATTGCTGGCCAGTCCGCAACACAGAATTGTCGGAGAGACAATCGAGATGTTCCTCAAGCAAGACCAGGAAGCCTTCAACTTTGCAAAGATGGACAAGCTCCACTTTCTTGTCTACGGCAATGCTGTCATCGGAAGCACGTCACCAGTCACCCTCTTCATGGCCAGTCCCAACGCCGCACCAAACATATACGACATTCCATTGGAGCAGAACGTGAAGATATTCTCCCGATGGCGGCCGCTCTATCAACGCGAAAAGCGCTTTGTTGTCTACTGCTATGCGCTCTTCACGGCCTACCCGGAACTCAAGCAACTGTGCAGCGAGGTCAATGCCTACCTGATCAGGAACTTCCGCCTTTTGCCACAAGACACACAGTCGGACATCACCAAAAACATCGGCAACCCGGAAGCACTCGACATGGACAAGACAGACAAGGCGCTCAACTACCTGAATGCCAATTTCGACAAGATGGAAGACGGAGTACAGGCCTTAGGCGTTCCGTTCTACTGCGCACGCCAGCAAGACGTAGAAGAGGATATTGCAGCAAGCGATTTCAGAATACAAAGCACAAAGGCGACAATGGGCGAAAAGATGCCGCTCATTCTTCAGAACCACCTGAATGCGCCGGGCAACGACCCATTCAGATACATTGTCGACAACTGGGACGACTCTATCATCATCACTCCGGAGGACTATGCCCTTTCTCCAGAGAAAAGATTGCTTCCGGGGACCACCCACCAGTATCCGTGGCTCACAGACGACGATTTTCTTGAACCGGCACTCATCAAACTCGACTATGCCATCAACCGCGACTGCTTCTTCGACGGCAACATCACACAGGAGACAAGAGAGACCGATGACTACGATTTTCTATTGCCCATCAAACCGCTTTTCTTCAAATACTTCAATGTCAGCGACCTTTGGGGGACAATAGGTGGCCGTCCGCGTTTCGAACTGCGGCACTCCAAAACCGGACAGACGGAAACCGTCAAGGCCATACTGCGTATACCCGTACAGAAGTCAGGACACTACGTCACACTCTCGCGTACATACATCCAGTCGACAGACTGCAATTTGGAATACGACAACGGACGGAATTGCGGAAAATTTATTACCCTACCATTTGCTATCGCCATCTTCCCGTTTGTCAAGACCACACAACCGGGACAATACCACATACAACTCGTTGACCGGGCACTCGGACAAATGGAAAACTACGCCATCGGCCTGACGTTCCATGACAGTACCCATGACGAACAGATAGAATGCACAGCGAGAAAGCGGAGCATGAAAGCCGTCAAAAGGGTCGGCTCGCTATACTACAGACTCGACGGTTCATTCGACCATATCAAGGCTTCACTTACCGACGACCTCAACAGGGTTGTGGCAGAAGGCATCATCTGCCCCCGATGGGCCAATCACGTCGAAGGCCACGAAGCCTTCACCTTCGCTGTAGATTTCGGTACGACCAACACCCATGTGGAATGTATGCGCGAGAACCAAATGCCCGCACCGCTCAAAGTGGCCTCCGCCACGCAGGAGCGTATGGTTGCCACGCTATACAACGGAAGCAGCATTCTATACGATGTCATACTTCATCAGGAATTTCTGCCACAAGTCATCGGAGGCGAGTACGGATTTCCACAACGTACTGTACTTTCTGAAAGCGAGCACCTCAATGCAGCGCAGGCCGACGAGATTATCGCTCTGTGCGACGCCAACATCCCCTTCATCTACGAGAAGGAATCCATCGGTTACGGAAACCGCATCATCGCCGACCTGAAATGGTCTACCGACCTGTCCACCAACAAGCGCATCCACACCTACCTGACCGAGTTGGCCCAACTCATGAGAACAAAGGTTCTTCTTGAGAACGGTGACCTAGCAAAGACACGCGTGGTCTGGTTCTACCCCCTCAGCATGAAAGTGGGAAGAATCCGGAAAATGGAAGAAATGTGGAAAAAAACCTTCGAAAAGGTATTCGGTACTACCGCAGACGAAAAGAACCTTCTGCAAATGCCCGAATCGGTCGCTCCCTACTACTATTACAAGTGCTCCAGCCAGTTCCGGGGTGCCGCCGCCAACGTAGCGAGCATAGACATAGGCGGCGGATCAAGTGACGTGGCCGTATTCGAGTCCAACACCGGAGTCCCCACCCTACTCACATCATTCAGATTTGCAGCCAATACGCTCTTCGGCGACGGATTCTCGGAATTGCCACATGGCGACACCAATCCCCTGACCCGGAAATACGTCGGCTTCTTCAGACAAATATTCGATCGCGACGATGACAAGTACGGCGAACTGAACGGCATCATGGACGACATCGTAGACAAGCGGAAGTCAGAAGACATCAATGCGTTTCTCTTCTCCATCGAAAACAACAAAGCCACCAAAGGCAACGACCTGTTCTCTTTCAACAAGAGACTCAATGAGGACGAGACACGCAAGATCATCTTCATCTACTTCTACGCCGCTATCATCTACTATGTAGCCCGGATGATGGAACACCGGCAACTGGATATGCCCCAAAGCGTCATGTTCAGCGGAACAGGTTCCAAGACACTTGATATCGTTGGAACCAAGACTGATTTGGAACTACTCACCCGGTACATCTTCGAAAAGGTATACGCAAAAACCTACGGAGAGAAACCGTTCTCCATCGTCACAGAAAGGACCGAGCCCAAACACATCACCTGCAGGGGGGCACTCCTGCAGGTAAGAGACGAGACCGGCTGCAAAAACGTGCAGGAACTTAACCGCCAAATGTACGAATTTGACAACCCGCTGAAGTACAACTACTCCATGCTCGACAAAGAAACGCTCACCTACGATGACATAAGCAATTCCGACATACAGGCATCCATTGTCAACGAAGTACGCAAGTACAACACGATGTTCCTGCAACTCTGCGAAGATGCCCATGTATGCGACCGTTTCCTTGTCAACAGAAAAGCATTCGAACTGTTCAAAACGCTACTGAACAAGGATTTGGAACACCATCTCATCACAGGTTGGAATTTCTACAACAAAAACCAAAGCGAGAAGAACGGAGCCGATCCCATAGAAGATGCCGTATTCTTCTACCCTATCATAGGAAGCATACGCGACAACATGATAGAAAACTTAAAAGAGGAATAAAGGTGGGAACGATGCGTGGAATTTATAGAACACGCCTAAAAAGCAATGGTTTAGTATTCCCTAATACTTTACAAAAAGAGCAAACCCCGGAAACAGAAAATTCTGTTTCCGGGGTTTGCTATACACTCATCAGAACGGCAGATCGTCACTGCTATTCTCCTGTACTACAGGTTGAGGTGCAGCAGGAGCCGGTTGCGGAGCCACAATGGGCTGCGGAGCCACTACGGAAGCGCCGCCTATTGCTGCAGGGTCAACAAGACGCACATCAAAAGCACGCACACTGTTGAACCAGCGGCCGTTGTACTCATGGGCATCGATGTCAAATGAGACCATCACCTCCTGGCCAACCTGGATATTGAAACGCTGCAGGCGATCGGCACCAAATACGCTGAACACCATTTTGCGGGGATAGGTATCATGGGTCTCAATAACAAAATCCTGGGCAGTCCATTCACCTCTTGCTGACGTGCCACTTCTTGCAGGAAGGGCGGCTATCACTTTTCCTTGTAATTCCATTGTAAAAATCTGTTGGTATTGTTTTTCTTATCTTTTCCAAAAGTCTGGCCGGGAACAGCCTGACAGGTGCCATAACATTCCTTTCAAATTCCGACCGTAAGCATGCACAAGGCACAGAAAACAGAATATTCCAGCGTTCCCATTGGACTTGCGAAATTAATAATTTTTGCTTTAACAAGAGAAAGTTTCACACAAGTTTTTTGTTCCACACAAGGCTTTTTTGTATTTTTGTACCTGAATAGGAAAACAACAAAATATTACATACATGCGATTTACATTATCAAGCAGTTTGCTCAACAGCCGCCTGCTGACTTTGGCAAAGGTCATCAGCAACAAGAATTCCATCAACATACTTGAATGTTTTCTCTTCGAAGTAAAAGAGGGCGTACTTGTCATCACCGCAAGCGACAGCGAGAACGTCATGGAGACAGAACTGACACTCGACGAATGCGACGGCAACGGTTGTTTCGCCATCGCAAACCGCACGATAATCGATGCCTTAAAGGAGATACCCGAACAGCCGCTCACATTCAATGTTGACACCAGCACCTTCAACATTCAGATAGCCTACCTCAACGGCGTATACAATTTCACGGCGCAAGACGCTACCGAATACCCGAGACTGAAACCGATGGCAGAAGACTCACACGTGATCACTATCTCCTCAAGTATGTTGCAGAGCGGACTTTCGCGCACAATGTTTGCCGCTGCCGCCGGCGACATCCGGCCAGTAATGAGTAGCGTGTATTTTGATTTGAGCGAAGACTGCCTCACCCTTGTTGCCACAGACGGACACAAACTGGCCCGCAACCGCAACTACACAGTGAAGACAGAAGAGCCGTCGGCATTTATTCTGCCCCAGAAGCCGTCCAATCTGCTCAAGAACATACTTGCAAAAGACGACAGCGACGTTGTCATCCGTTTCTCCGAAGGCAATGCGGAAATAAGATATGCGGAAGGCACACTCTCTTGTATCCTGCTTGAAGGACGATACCCCAACTACAATTCAGTCATCCCCACAAACAACCCCAACGAGATGACCATCGACCGCAAGGCTTTCCTTGGCGCCCTGCGACGCGTATCGACATTCGCCAGCGAAAGCAGCCAACTGGTACGCCTGCACATCACCCCCGGCAACCTTGAACTGTCTGCAGAAGACATCGATTTCGCCACAAGCGCCAAGGAGAACATCATCTGCGAGTACACCGGAAAGCCTATGGATATCGGTTTCAAGAGCAGCGCATTAAGCGACATTCTCAACAATCTGGGGAGCGATGAGATCATCGTAAAACTTGCTGACCCCAGTCGCGCATGTGTCATTGTTCCGACAGAAAATCCCGAAAACGAGGACATTCTGATGTTGCTCATGCCCATGTTGCTCAACGACTGAATATAACCCGTGAGGCACAGCTTCACTTACAATACACAGGGGATGAGGTAAAACAAACGGTTTCAGACCGCCATACCTCATCCTCTGCATTGTATAGACAGGTGCTAAAAATCCAATAATTATAGATCAGGCAGATTCCACAGAGAATAGAAACGCCGCCATTTATCAAGAACAAGCAGAACAGATGAAACTGAATCTGAAAAAGCCCCTCATCGTATTCGACCTGGAAGCAACAGGACTCGACCTTGTAAACGACCGCATCATACAACTGTCATACATAAAGGTATTCCCCGACGGTCAGGAAGAAAGAAAAACCTATAACATTAACCCCGGGAAAAATATTCCTCAAGAAGTAGCAGAACTGACCGGCATTTCAAACGACGATGTAAAAGACAGTCCCCGATTTGCAGAACTGGCCAACCAACTGAGCGCCGAGATGAAAGGATGCGACTTTGCCGGCTACAATTCCAACCACTTCGACATACCATTGCTGGCAGAGGAATTTCTACGGGCCGGCATAGACTTCGATTTCTCAAAGTGCCGGCTCATTGACGCACAGACCATCTTCCACAAGATGGAGCGCCGCAATCTGGCAGCCGCCTACAAGTTCTTTTGCGGACGCAAGATGGAAGACGACTTTGTCGCCCATCGCGCCGACAACGACACTGAAGCCACCTACCGCGTACTGATGGGAGAACTCGATATGTACAACCCTGAAACACAGGAAGATCCGGAACGGCACCTCGAAAACGATATGGACACGTTGGCCGAATTCTCCAAAAACAACGACAACGTAGATTTCGCGGGTCGCATTGTATGGAAAGCCGCCAAAGGACAAGACGGAAAACCGATTCTTGACAAAGACGGAAAAGAATGCAAAGTGGAAACTTTCAATTTCGGAAAATACAAAGGACAACCCGTTGCTGACGTACTGCGCCGCGACCAGGGATATTTCAGTTGGATGCTGTCAGGCGATTTCACCTACAACACCAAACAGGTACTCACCCGGATCCGTCTTCGCGAAATGCAAAACAAATAATCCTCCACCATCCATAAACAGGACAAGGGAAAGACACGACACACAAGAATACTACACATGCTGAAAGGAAAAAAAATAGTATTGGGCATCACCGGTTCCATTGCAGCCTATAAAGCCTGCCTCATCATCAGAGGACTCATCAAGAAGGGTGCAGAAGTGCAAGTTGTCATCACACCGGCCGGCAAGGAATTTATCACCCCCATTACACTGTCGGCTCTAACCCACAAGCCTGTCATTAGCGATTTTTTCTCCCAACGTGACGGCACATGGCATTCACATGTAGACTTGGGTATTTGGGCCGATGCCATGCTTATTGCACCCTGCACCGCCAGTACGCTCGGGAAAATGGCCAACGGCATCGCTGACAACATGCTCATCACAACCTACCTGTCCATGAAGGCCCCCGTATTTGTCGCCCCTGCCATGGACCTTGATATGTACGCGCACCCCTCGACAAAAGCCAATTTGGAGCGGCTGGCCGGTTACGGCAACCACATCATAGAACCAGGTGACGGATTTCTTGCCAGCGGACTCGAGGGAAAAGGGAGAATGGAAGAGCCCGAAAACATTGTCGCACATCTCGACCGCTTTTTCGACCAAACAGATACACAGTCGCAACTTCACGGGAAACGCGTACTTGTCACAGCCGGCCCGACATACGAGAAGATAGACCCGGTACGGTTTATCGGCAACTACTCAAGCGGGAAAATGGGCTTTTCCATTGCCGAAGAGTGTCTGAAGCGTGGTGCTGACGTGACCCTCATATCCGGCCCTGTGGCACTGACATGTCCATCCGGCATCCACCGTATCGACGTGGAATGTTGCGAAGACATGTACAATGCCACCACCAACGCATTTCCCGATACCGATATTGCCATACTCTGCGCTGCCGTGGCTGACTTCAAACCAGAAGAGGTTGCCTCACAGAAGATCAAGCGACATGGCGAGAATCTCACCCTCACGCTCTCCCCTACACACGACATCGCAGCGGCCATAGGCCAACAGAAGCGCAAAGACCAAGTGATTGTCGCTTTCGCCCTCGAAACCAACGACGAGGAAGAGAACGCTAAAAGAAAATTGGAAAAGAAAAATGCCGACTTCATCGTGATGAACAGTCTGCGCAACTCCGGCACATGCTTCCGCACCGACGACAACCAGATATCCATCATCGGAGCATCAGGGATAAAGACCTTTCCCAAAAAGCCGAAAGAGGAGGTGGCCAAAGATATCATAGACCACCTGTGTACACAACTATAGTCCAAAACCAAGTGTCAATATGAGAAATGCTGCCACAATACTGATTGTCATCCTGTCTCTTCTCGCCGACATCGCCAAGGGACAAGAACTCAACGCCAAGATCACAATCAACCACAACCAGATTCAGGGCACGGATGTCAGCGTATTTGACGACTTGCAGAACAATCTCACGCAGTTCGTCAACGAACGGCAATGGACCAACCTGCAATTCCAAAAAAACGAACGCATATCCTGCAACTTCAATATCACGGTGACACAGTACGACAATTCCACCAACGTATTCACGTGCAAAGCACTCATACAGGCCAACCGCCCCGTATACAACGCATCATATACCACGACTATATACAACAACACCGACAACGACTTCAATTTCACCTACGCTCAGTTCGACCAACTGCAGTTTAACGACGAGAACGTTGACAACCAGCTCACCGCACTTATCGCCTACTATGCCTACCTCATCATCGGCATCAACCTCGACACGTTCTCACCCATGGGAGGCGAAGATGTACTGCAACGCTGTATGAACCTCACCAACAACAGCCAAAACCTTAACTACCCCGGATGGAAGGCCTTCGACAGCGACCGCAACCGCTTCGCCATCATCAACGACTACCTTGACGGTGCTATGAAACCGTTCCGTCAACTACAGTACGACTACTACCGCAACGGTCTCGACGAAATGACCAACAATGCAGACCGCGGGCGCACAAATATCACGACCGCCATCGAAGAGAACTTGAAAAAATGCCATGCTGACCGCCCGCTCAGCCTTCTGCCTCAGATATGGACAGACTACAAGCGCGACGAACTGTCGAATATATACAAGGGAAAGGGCACGCAGAAAGAAAAAGAGTCCGTCTACGACATCCTCTTCTCCATCAACGCCAGCCAAAACTCTGCCTGGGAGAAGATCAAGGAATGAAGACGGGGCTGAATATCAACTCAATGTATTTTTGAATTTTAGAAAACATACAGCCATGCTGCAACAACTCTATATACAGAATTTCACCCTCATCGACAAACTCGAGATGTGTTTCCATCCGGGTTTTTCCGTCATCACCGGTGAGACTGGAGCCGGAAAGAGTATCATCATCGGCGCCATCGGACTTCTGCTCGGCAACCGGGCCGACGCCAAACAAGTGAAGACCGGTACCAGCAAGTGCATTGTCGAAGCCACATTCGACCTTACTCCCTACGAGCAAGCCCCACTTGTCAAGTTCTTCGATGACAACGATCTCGACTACCAGCACGGCGAATGCATCCTGCACCGCGAAGTAAGCGCTACAGGCAAAAGCCGTGCTTTCATCAACGACACCCCAGTCACGCTCACAACCCTACGGGAACTTGGCGGACAACTCGTAGACATTCATAGCCAGCACCAAAATCTTCTGCTGGCCAAGGAAGACTTCCAAATGGAAGTAGTCGACATCATGGCCCATGACAAAATACAGCTGGGCACCTACCAAAACGCATTTCATCAATACAAGACAGCACTCGCCGAACTCGAGCAATTGCGCAACCTTATCGCGGAAAGACGCAAAAGCGAAGATTTCATCAGATACCAATACAACGAGCTCTGCGAAGCAAACCTTCAAGAAAACGAGCAGGAGGAACTGGAGCAGGCCAGCGAAATGATGTCACACGCCGAAGAGATCAAGAGCGTACTTCACGAAACCGACAACCTACTCAACGATGAGGAGAGCGGCATCGTGGAACGCACCCGCAACATGGCCAACCTACTCCACGGCATAGAGGACGCCTTCCCCATCGCCAAAGACCTTGCCGACCGTATCGACAACTGCTTCATTGACATGAAGGACATCTCACGCGAACTGTCCCTACACGCCGACGACGTGGAGTTTGAACCGCAAAGGTTGCAAGAGACCAATACCAGGCTCGACCTCATCTACACTCTTGAACAGAAATACGCTGCCGCGACAGTGGCCGAACTGATTGCACAAAAAGAGACTCTCGGCACTCAACTTGATAGCGTAGAACACAGTGATGAGCAATTGGCCCAACAAGAAGAACAGGTAATACGCTTGCTCGAAGAATGCAACCAATGCGCAGCCGCCCTCACAACGCTCCGCAGAAAATCGGCAACCGCCATCGAAAAGGAACTTTCCACACGGCTTGTCCCCCTCGGCATACCCAAAATCCGCTTCCAGGTCAGCATCACCCCCTGCACGCTCAACGAGAAAGGCGCCGACAAGGTGCAGTTCCTCTTCAGCTCCAACTCCAGTTCACCGATGCAACCAGTTTCTGAAGTCGCCTCCGGAGGAGAAATCGCCCGTGTCATGCTCTCACTGAAAGCCATGATCAGCAAAGCCATCGGACTACCTACCATTATCTTCGACGAAATAGACACCGGCGTAAGTGGACACGTTGCAGAAAAGATGGCAAAAATCATGAAGGAAATGGGAGAAAACAACCGACAGGTCATCTGCATCACCCACTTGCCGCAAATCGCAGCCCTTGGCACCACTCACTATAAAGTATCAAAAACAGAAACAGCAGACGGCACAAAGAGCATCATGACCGAAATCAAAGAAGAGGAACGCGTGGCTGAAATCGCACAGATGCTCAGCGGAAGTGAAATCACAGAAGCGGCCATTGACAACGCCAGAGCATTGCTTTGGCATGTGACAAACTGAAAAGCGTCTCCATATCAACCAAATTGAAAAAAACAATCGCATGAAAAAAATATCCATTACATTTCTATTGGCATTCACCGCCTTCCTTACCCTACTGGCAGCCCCATCTGCAGGGGACATCAAGAAGAGTATCTTCTCGCTGACCACCTACAATACCGACGGAAGCATCCGCTCAACCGACAGTTACGGAGTGTACATCAGCGCAACAGGAGAAGCAGTAGGTCCTTGGAGCCCATTCGCGGGAGCAGCAACAGCCACAGTCACAGATATTAGCGGGAAGACATACAATGTGGAAACCTTGATTGGCGCCAACGAACTGTACGATGTCTGCCGGTTTCGTGTGAACACAAAGCCCTTACCCCTAACCCAGGCTAAGACCCAGGCCAAAGAAGGCAATAGTGTATGGTTGCCCTCTGTCGACGGCAAGAAGGTTGAAACTATTGAGATGAAGATTGTCCGTACAGAACAATTTATGGACAAATACACCTATTACATTCTACCCGCCACCGACAAAGCCTACTCAGCCGGTCTTCCGTTCGTCAATTCTGACGGACAACTACTGGGTCTGCTACAGAAATCTGCTACATCCGATGAGTTGCATGCTACGGACATACATTTCTTCAAGGACCTTCACGTCAACGGACTTTCCATCAACGACCCCATCTACCAGCAAACTGGCATCCGACTGGAGATGCCAACCGACAAGAAAGACGCACTGGTCATGCTCATCATGGCACACGACCAGCAGGACTCGGCCAAATACGCTTCCTACATTGAAGACTTCATCCGCCTCTTCCCCAACGAAACAGACGGATATTCCGCACGCGCCCAACAGAAGGTAAACGCAGGCGACTTTGACGGTGCGGACAAGGACATGAAGACCGCCGTATCCAAAGCCGACAATAAGGCCGAAGCCCACGCAGAATACGCAAGAATCATCTACCAAAAGATGGTATATAGTCCCGACACGCTCTACAAAGAATGGACACTCGACAAAGCACTTGAGGAAGCGCGGCAAGCCTATAGTCTGACTCCCGACCCTGCTTACCGCCACCGCGAAGCCCAAATTATCTTCAGCCAAGGTGACTACAAAACGGCGCTTGACATATTCACACAACTCACACAAACCCCACTACGCCAGAACGGAGAAATTTTCTACGAGGCCGCACAATGCAAAACCCAACTGCAGGCCCCAAAGACAGAAATCATTGCACTGCTCGATAGTGCCGTAGCATCCTGCCCACAACCCGTCAACCCGATTGCCGCCCCTTATATTTTGGCAAGAGGGGGAGTATATGCCCAAATGGGCGACTACCGCAAGGCACTCGCTGACTACAACGTCTACGACACGCTGATGGCCGGACGCGCAACCGCAGACTTCTACTACACCCGTTACCAGTGTGAGATGGACGCCAAGCAATTCCAGCAAGCGCTCAATGACCTCGCCCACGCAGCCGTAATCAGCCAGTACAATCCTTACTACGTAGCAGAACTCGCTTCTCTGCAACTCCGGTTCAACAGATACGAGGACGCCATTCAGGCGGCCAATGTTTGCATAATTCAAGACCCCAACTCTTCCGACGCCTACATCATCAAGGGTATCGCACTCATACTAAGCGACAAAAAGACAGAAGGCATAGAATGTTTGCAAAAGGCCAAGGAACTCGGCGACGAACGGGCACAAGGATATATCGACAAATACAAATAAAATAAGTAATGCCCTAAGGGCAAGATACCCCAAATGCCGTTTTCTGTATGTCCAACAGAAAACGGCATTCATTTTCCTGACTTCATCACTTTTTTGCGCCATCACATAGCGCTTATTGAAAATCAGA
>CAVFEZ010000006.1:0-70830 GCA_963621665.1 Akkermansia muciniphila
TAAAAATATCGCAACTTGCGAGTCCCGTAGGGACGACAGACTATAGCGTAGGGGCTTGCCTCTACGTTTTGATAGGGTTATCAACAACGTGCCCCTGTAAGGGGCGCATAGTTCTATCTCATACAATGAATTATACGCCCCTTACAGGGGCTACGCGTATTAGGCCTAAGAGAGATAGGGCCGAGGCCCTATCCTGTAATCTGCGCCCCTTACAGGGGCAACGAATAGCGAATCCGCAATGGTCAAAAGTAAGTTCCATATATCAAAAATCATTTACAATGAAGAGATATCCAGTACCTTACTACGATATATAAAAATTTTACCGAACACCAACAGTTTGAAAATCATCCGATATGGACATGATAGGCAGAATACACTCCTTGGAAACCTTTGGCACGGTAGACGGACCGGGCATACGTTTTGTGGCGTTTATGCAGGGATGTCCGTTGCGTTGCCAGTTTTGTCACAATCCCGACACCTGGAATCCGCACGCCAAGTGCCAGTACGAACTGACGCCGCGCCAACTGCTCGACGAGGTGCTACGCTACCGCAGTTTTATCAAGAACGGCGGGGTGACGCTCTCGGGCGGCGAACCGCTCATGCAGGCCGGATTTGCGGCCGAATTTTTTGCGCTCTGTCGGGCTGAAGGACTGCACACGGCGCTCGATACCAGCGGCTTCTATTGTACGCCGCATGCTCTTGACGTACTCCAGTATACCGATCTGGTGCTGCTCGACATCAAAACGATGGATCCCGGCCTTTATCCGCGGCTTACCGGCCAGCGGCAGGACAACAATCTGAAATTTCTCGACGAACTGCAGCGGCGCGGCATCAGTACGTGGATCCGTCATGTGGTGGTGCCGGGTCTGACCGACAACGACGGGTGGCTGCGCAGGCTTGGCGAGCATGTGTCGCACTATGATGTGGTGCAGAAGATAGAGGTGTTGCCCTATCATACCCTCGGCACGTTCAAGTACCGCCAACTTGGTCTGGCCTATCCGCTCGAAGGTGTGCAGCCGCTCAGTGCCGACCGCACCAAGGCTATCCGTGAAATGCTCGCGGCCTATAAACCCTGTCTCTGATTTTTTCGCCACTCAGTGACGGAGAAAAATATGGCGTGTACGTATTGTTTCCGTGTAAATGTAGTATCTTTGCAGCCAAAACCGCTGGCACGGTTTTGTAGATAGAAATTAGCGTATCAAAAATTAGTACAATGAACATACTGTTGTTGGGAAGCGGCGGCCGTGAGCACGCCCTTGCATGGAAAATCGCCCAAAGTAAGAAAGTCGAAAAACTCTTTATCGCTCCGGGTAACGCCGGTACTGCCTCGTGTGGAGAAAATGTCGCCATCAAGGCCGACGATTTCGATGCGCTCAAGGATTTCGCCGTATCGCATGCTGTAGATATGGTGGTGGTAGGTCCGGAAGATCCCTTGGTCAAGGGTATCTACGACGAGTTCCGTGCTGATGCGCGTACCGCAGCCATCCCCGTAGTCGGTCCGTCGAAGGCCGGCGCCGTGCTGGAAGGTTCCAAGGATTTCGCCAAGGGATTTATGCAGCGCCACAACATCCCTACAGCCAAGTACCGCACGTTTGACGGTACGACCATCGACGAGGGTCTCCGCTTTCTCGAGACCTTGCAGGCCCCCTATGTGCTCAAGGCCGACGGTCTGTGTGCCGGCAAGGGCGTGCTGATTTTGTCCACGCTGGAGGAAGCCAAGAAGGAATTCCGCGAGATGCTCGACGGCATGTTCGGCAATGCATCCGCCCATGTGGTGATCGAGGAGTTCCTCAGCGGCATAGAGTGTTCTGTCTTTGTACTGACCGACGGACAACACTATAAGATTCTGCCCGAGGCCAAAGACTACAAGCGTATCGGCGAGCACGATACCGGTCTCAATACCGGCGGTATGGGCAGCGTCTCTCCCGTGCCCTTTGCCGATGCTGCGTGGATGAAGAAGGTGGAAGACCGCATCATCCGTCCTACGGTAGAAGGACTGGCCGAGGAAGGCATCGACTACAAGGGATTTATCTTCTTCGGACTGATCAATGTAGACGGCGAACCGATGGTCATCGAGTACAACTGCCGTATGGGCGATCCGGAGACCGAGACGGTCATGCTGCGTCTGAAGAGCGACATTGTCGATCTCTTTGAGGGCGTGGCCCAGGGCAATCTCGACCAGCGTGAGGTGGAATTCGACGAGCGTGCCGCCGTATGCGTGATGCTTGTCAGCGGCGGTTATCCGCAGGCTTACAAGAAGGGATACGCTATCAGCGGTCTCGGCCAGGTAGACGGCAGCATTGTGTTCCATTCGGGTACTGCCTTCTCCGGCGACGACATTGTCACCGCAGGCGGACGTGTCATTGCCGTCAGTTCGTACGGCAAGGACAAGGAGGAAGCCCTCCGCAAATCATTCACCGAGGCCCAGAAGATAGACTTCACCGGCAAGTATTTCCGCCGCGATATCGGACAGGACCTGTAAAGCGGCATATTGGCAGACTCAGACTTGCGCTATGTCGCCGGACGGTGGCATGGCGCAATAGGCGTCTGATCATCCTGCCACAAGACTATGCAAAGAAAAAGATTACAAAACAGGATAGCCGAGAGCCGGATGGCACTGCCCGTGACGGCCGTGTATGTCGTGCTCGTATGTCTGGCCGCCGGACTGCTTGAAGGGCAGATGTGGGTGTCGTTCGCTTTGTTGGCCGTGTCGTCGTTTCTGATGATGCAGCTCAACAATGCCAATGCCCTCATACGGGTGTATAGCCGTATGGTGTCGTGTACCTTTCTGGTGTTGTCGGCCATGTCCACATTCCTGTTGGCCAGTCCCGTGTATGGTGGCGTACAATTGTGTCTTGTTGCCTTCTATGTACTTTTCTTCCGGGCCTATCAGGACAAACGTGCTGTCGGAACTGTCTTCTATGCCTTTCTCATGCTGGGCATTGCGAGCATTGGGTTTGTGCAGATACTGTTCTTTGTCCCTGTACTATGGATACTGCTCTATACCAATGTGATGGCCGGTTCGGTGCGTACATTCTCTGCCTCGGTACTTGGGGTACTCCTGCCGTACTGGTTTGCTGAAGTGTACTACGTCTACATGGGCGAACCGCTGGCGTTGGTGCCTCACTTCCTTGCGCTGGGCGAGTTCCGTCCGTTGGCCTTGTCGCTGCCGTGGAGCGGGCCGCAGTTGGCCGCCGCCGCCCTTGTGTTGCTGCTCGCCATTGTCGGTGTGGTGCATTTCCATCGCAACAGTTATATGGACAAGATACGCACGCGCATGCTCTTTGAGATTTTTACTACAATGACCGTATGTACGGTGGTGTTTCTCTTGTTGCAGCCGCAGCACGTCAATAGTCTGTTGGGTATGCTGATTGTCAGCATCTCGCCCTTGGTCGGCCACTATGTGTCGCTCACCCGGACACGCCTCACCAATATCTCGTTTTTTGTATTTCTACTGCTGGCCCTTGCGGTCACAGCCTATAATGTATGGATGCTATAGTCGATTTCTTGCTCAACTGGGGTTACTGGGGGATGCTTGTTGCCGCTTTTCTTGCGGGTAGCGTGTTCCCCTTCAGCAGCGAGGCCGTCATGCTTGGTCTGCAACTCGAAGGACTGGCACCCGCCCAACTTGTCATCTACGGCACGGTGGGCAATGTGCTCGGTTCGATGTTCAACTATGGAGTGGGGCGCTTGGGGCGTGTGGAGTGGATAGAACGCTATCTGCACGTCAAACCCGAAAGTCTCGACAAGGCCCGCCGCTTTATGGGCGGACGTGGCGCATGGATGGGCTTCTTCGCTTTTCTTCCTTTGCTTGGAAGTGCCATCACTGTCGTCTTGGGGCTCATGCGGGCCAATGTCGTGGTGTCTATGGTGAGCATTACTGTCGGAAAACTGTTGCGGTATCTGTTGCTGGTATACAGCGTATCGCTTGTGTCATAGATTTTTTCAGTTATGAACAAATACATCTCTTTCCTTCTATTGTTGGTCGTTGTGGTCTTCAGCGGCTGCGGTCAGTCGCAGAAAAAAACAGGACAACGTATCGTCACGGTGACCATCGAACCGCTGCGGTACTTCACCGAGCGCATAGCCGGTGACAAGTTCCAGGTGCAGACCATGGTGCCGGCTGGCGGAAATCCCGAAACCTACGAACCTTCTGCCCAGCAGATGGTAGACCTCTCGCAGAGCGACCTGTACATCAAGGTGGGCAGTATCGGTTTTGAGCGTACTTGGATGAAACGCCTGGAAGCCAACGCTCCACACGCCATCGTGATCGATTCCTCCGAAGGTATCACCCCGGCACTGAGCGCAGAGGGGGTGACCGACCCCCATACGTGGATGAGCACGACCAACGCTTCGGTGATCGCCACCAATATCTACCGTGCTTTGTCGAACATAGACAACCGCGACAGTCTGTATTTCCGGAAAAACCTCGATGCACTGTTGGCCGACATCGACAATGTCGATACCCAAATCCGCGAGCAACTCACCCGCTACAAGTCGACGGCGTTTCTCATCTATCACCCCATCCTCACTTATTTCGCGCGTGATTATCGTCTGACGCAGATTCCGATGGAACAGGAAGGACGTGAACCCAGTGCAAAGCAACTGAGCGAAACGATCGCTGAGGCACGAAAAATGAACGTCCATACGTTTTTCGTGCAAAAAGAGTTTTCCAACCGCAATGTTGAGGTGGTGGCTGCAAGTGTAGGTGCGAAGAAGGTGTCCATACATCCTTTGGGCTATGACTGGGACAAGGAAATGGTAAAAATCGCAACATTGCTCAGATGACACGCACTCCGATAATAGAACTCACTGGTGTGACGGCTTCCTATGGTCGCAATGTGGCCTTGCAGGATGCGTCGCTCACGGTGTACGACCACGATTTCCTGGGTATCATCGGTCCCAACGGCGGCGGAAAGACCACGCTCGTCAAGGTGATGCTCGGACTGATGCGTCCGGACGCAGGATGCGTGCGCTACTATCGCGACGGCAAGGAAGTCAAGGAGATCACGATGGGCTATCTGCCCCAGTATAACCAGATCGACCGCGAGTTTCCCATCTCTGTCTACGACGTGGTGCTCTCCGGGCTCAGCCGCGAAAAACCGCTGTTGCGGTCCTATACCCGCAGCCAACTGGCGCAGGTGGAAGAAACGTTGCACCGCCTTGACCTTGGCGCCTTCTCCCGTCGGCCTATCGGTGCGCTGAGCGGTGGACAACTGCAGCGCGTGTTGTTGGCCCGCGCCATCGTGTCGCGTCCCTCTGTGGTGGTGCTTGACGAGCCCAATACCTATATCGACCAGCGGTTTCAGGAGCAGATGTACAAATTGCTCGGGCAGATCAACCGCGACTGTGCCGTTGTCATTGTCAGCCACGATATCGGGTCGGTCATGCAAAACGTGCGCGATGTGGCCTGTGTCAACCGCACGTTGCACTATCATCCGGCCCGTGAAGTGACACCGAACGAACTGGAGCGCTATTTCGGCTGCCCCATCGAACTGATGGCGCACGGCGACCTTCCCCATAGAGTACTGCGCCGGCATATCGCCGGAACATGCGGTAATGACACTGACGGTGACAAGGGGCAAGGGTGAATGGTCCCGGTCTTTTGGGGAATGTGACACTGCAATGCTAAAATATATTAAGTATGTATAGCCCCAAACGTTCTGTCGTATTATTTTGCTACCTTTGCAAGGTTAGTGCAGAACAATCTTGAATGCCCCCTGGATGTGGCAATGCCAAGATAAGAGCGATAACAACTATTTCTACATATAATCAATGAAACAGTACAAGTTAGTGAACAATGTGCTGGGATGGCTGACCTTTCTTGTGGCCGCCTTCGTATATTGTTCAACCATCGAACCGACAGCCAGTTTCTGGGACTGTCCCGAATTTATTACGACCGGCTACAAGCTGGAAGTAGGACACCCGCCGGGCGCACCCTTCTTCATGCTTACGGCCAATCTGTTCTCACATTTCGCCAGTGACGCCACCCAAGTGGCGCGTATGGTCAACACCATGAGCGCATTGCTCAGTGCCACGACCATACTCTTCCTCTTCTGGAGTATCACCCATCTGGCCCGCAAACTGGTGGTGAAGGACTGGGACAATATGACCGTCGCCAAGATGATCGCCATCGAGGCTTCCGGTCTGGTGGGCGCCTTGATCTACACTTTCAGCGATACCTTCTGGTTCTCGGCTGTCGAGGGCGAAGTGTACGCCTATTCATCGGCCTTTACGGCCATCGTGTTCTGGCTCATCCTCAAGTGGGAAGACCATGCCGACGAGCCTCACAGTGACCGTTGGCTGGTGCTGATTGCCTATATGACAGGATTGTCCATCGGTGTACACCTCCTCAACTTGCTGTGCATCCCCGCTATCGTGCTGGTGTTCTGTTACCGTCTCTATCCCAAGATCGAGCTCAAGGGTTCTCTCCTTGCACTCTTCGTGTCGTTTGTGCTGGTGGCCGCCGTGCTTTACGGCGTAGTGCCGGGCATCATTACCGTAGGCGGATGGTTCGAACTATTGTTTGTCAATGTATTCGGTTGTCCGTTCAATACGGGTGAGATCATCTACATCATACTGCTCGTGTCTATCGTGATATGGGCCATCTACGAGACTTTCGTCGACCGCAATTTCGTGCGGCAGAATATTGCCTTCACATTGTCTGTCGGTATGCTCGGCATTCCGTTCTACGGTTACGGATGGTCGGCCGCCATTATCGGCATTGTGGTTTTGGCGCTGCTCTATTTCGCGCTGAGCCGCCGCAAGATCATCGAGAAGAAGGCAGTGCCCTATATCTCGGCCCGTATCAAGAACACAGCCTTGCTTTGCATGCTGATGCTTATGATTGGCTACTCCAGTTATGCGGTCATCGTCATCCGTTCTTCGGCCAATCCTCCGATGGACCAGAACTCCCCCGAGGATATCTTCACGCTGGGCAGTTATCTCAGCCGCGACCAGTATGGCGACACTCCGTTGCTCTATGGCCAGGCCTACACCTCGCAGATGAAACTCAAGGTCGAGGGCAACCAGTGCTTCCCCGTCCGCAAGGAGGGCGCACCTATCTGGCAACGCAAGGAGAAAGCCTCCAAGGACGAGAAAGACTCTTACTTTGTAGTGAGTCACAAGGACAAGGTGGAATATGCACAGAATATGCTCTTCCCCCGTATGCACAGTTCTGCCCACGCCCAGGCTTATGAGAGCTGGCTCGGCGGAGTGGAAGGACGCGAAGTGCCCTACGACCGTTGTGGCGAGCAAATCACCGTGAAAGTGCCCACGCAGTGGGAGAATATACGGTTCTTCCTGTCGTACCAGGTCAACTTCATGTACTGGCGGTACTTCATGTGGAACTTTGCCGGTCGCCAGAATGACATTCAGGGCAGCGGCGAAACCGAGCACGGCAACTGGATTACGGGTATCTCGTTTATCGACAATGCCCTTTACGGTGACCAAAGCAAACTGCCCGACGAGCTGAAGGCCAACAAGGGACACAATGTGTTCTACTGCCTGCCCTTGCTCCTCGGTATCATCGGCCTGTTGTGGCAGGCTTTCCGCGGACAGCGCGGCATACGCCAGTTCTGGGTGGTGTTCTTCCTGTTCTTCATGACAGGACTGGCCATCGTACTCTACCTCAACCAGACACCGCAGCAGCCGCGTGAACGTGACTATGCCTATGCCGGTTCGTTCTACGCCTACGCTATCTGGTGCGGACTCGGCGTGCTGGCCATCATTGATCTGCTCAAGAAGTGGGTCAAGGGTCACGAGACTGTGCTGGCCTCCATCATTGGTATCCTCTGTCTCGGTGTGCCCATTCAAATGGCATCGCAGACGTGGGACGACCACGACCGCAGCGGCCGCTACACGTGCCGTGACTATGGACAGAACTATCTGATGACCCTGCAGGACAAGGGCGCGCCCATCATCTTCACCAACGGTGACAACGATACCTTCCCGCTGTGGTACAATCAGGAAGTGGAAGGCGTGCGTACCGACGCACGTGTCTGCAACCTGTCGTACCTGAACACCGACTGGTATATCGACCAAATGAAGCGTCCCGCCTACAATTCGCCTTCAGTGCCTATCACTTGGCCGCGTCTCGACTTCTGCTCGGGTACCAACGAGTATGTGGAGATCCATCCCGAATTGGAGAGTGAAGTACGCAAGTTCTATACCGAAAACCCGGCGGCTGCCAAGGCACAGTTCGGTGACGAACCGTTTGACGTGAAGAACGTCATGAAGTATTGGGTACGTTCGAAGGATGCCGACATGCACGTCATACCTTCCGATACGCTCTATATCAAGGTCGACAAGGACGCTGTGCGCCGTAGCGGTATGCTGATGGCCAGTGACACCATACCTGACCATATGGTCATCTCGCTTGCCGGCAAGCGCGTGCTCTACAAGGGCGAACTGATGATGCTTGAGATACTCTCGCAGAGCAACTGGGTACGTCCCGTATATGTAGCCCTGACCGTAGGGTCGGACAACTATATGAACCTCGGCGACAACTTCGTGCAGGAGGGTCTTGCCAACCGCATCACGCCGTTTGTGACCAATCGTCCCGGAGCCTCCAACTTCGATACGGAGAAGACGTACTACAATGTCATGCACCGCTTCAAGTGGGGCGGCATCGACAAGCCCGGAGTATATGTCGACGAGACTGTGAAGCGCATGTGCGTCACCCATCGTCTGATGCTCAACACGCTGGCATCGCACCTCATCGCGGAGCACAAGTTTGACAAGGCCCGCAATGTGATGAAACTCAGCGAGGAGAAGATACCTGGATACAACGTCCCCGTCACCTATCTGAACGGCGGTATGGAGATGGCCAACAACTATCTGTTGCTGGGCGACAAGAAGAAGGCCAGCGAGACCTTGAACACCATCTGGACCAACTGCGAGCAGTATGCCAACTACTACCTGTCGCTCTCCGCATCCAACTTCTCCTTGTCGGAGATTGATGCCATGCGTCAGTTTATGATGATGCAAGGTATCATCCAGGGTATGCGTTCTGTCGATGTCAAGAAAGCCGCATCGTGGGAGAAGACGCTTAGCATGCTTTACTCCGCTTATCTGCAGAAGGGCGGACGCCCGATGCAGTACGGCGACGAGTAGTGCGAAGATGAACGTAGAGCAAAAAACAAAATGATACAGTGCCGGCCTCTTCTTCCGCAAGGGAGAAGAGGCTTGGTCGTGTTTTTCACAGCGTATGATAATCGAGCAACCTTCATTGTGGCTGCGGTGGCTGTATCCAAGAGCCTTGTGGCGGATGAGCAAGACCGAACGGGCCGTCTATCTCACCTTTGACGATGGTCCGATACCCGAGTCAACACCGTTCATTCTGGAAACGCTGGCAAGGTTTGACGCCCACGCCACCTTCTTTATGGTGGGCGACAATGTGCGCAAATACCCCGACCTCTACCGGCAGATTGTCGATGCCGGCCATCAGGTAGGCAATCACACCTATCACCATCTTGGAGGGTTCAAGCACTGGTCTGCCACCTATATCCATGATACCAACGAGGCCAATGCGCTCATCCATGCGCATCTCTTCCGCCCGCCCCACGGATGTATGAGCCACAGCGAATATTTCTGGTTGCGGCGCAAGTACCGTATCGTGATGTGGGATCTTGTGACGCGTGACTACTCCAAGTGGATGACGGCAGAGGATGTGCTCAACAATGTGAAGCGCTACGCCCGCAACGGCAGTATCATCACCTTCCATGACTCGCTCAAGAGTATCGACAAACTGCACTACGCCCTCCCGGCGGCCTTGCAGTGGCTGCGGGACCAGGGGTATGCGTTCAAGACTTTTGACTGACATCAGACGGGCCGCTTCACAAGACCTTTATAGACTCTGTACATATGCAAAAACGGGAGACGACGAGGCTTTTACCCTCGTTATCTCCCGTTTTTGTGTATGTCGTATTGTCCTGATTGATGGAAATCCCGCATCACCGCAGATTCTATTCCTCCTCGTCTTCCTTGATGCTCTTGTCGTAGATGATTTCCGGACTGGGCAGTCCCTTCTTCATATCGTTGTAGGCACGGGTGAGGTCGCTGTTGTCGATGGTGATGTCGCGTCTGACAGGTCGGTTGCGGTCGGTTGTCGCGTGCGAGAAGAGCCATTCGTAGGTCTTTCTCATATAGAGGATGCGTGCCAGCGCTCCGTGCGATGCGCCCGGAAGCCAGTCGTACCTGAGCCGCTCGTCGCGGCCTTCGCCCTGCAGTTCGTCAACCACCGTCTGCGATTGTCTGACGGGCACGGCGCGGTCAGCGGTGCCATGTAGTATCCATAAGGGTAGGTCGCCGAGTCCGCTTTTGTCCTTCAGCGAGCATCCGCCGCAGAGTGCCATGGCGGCGGCCACTTTGTCGGGGTAGGTGCCGGCGAAATCCATGGTGCCGTATCCGCCGAGGCTCATCCCGAGAACATATACGCGGGTGGAGTCGCAGGGGTAGTTTTTCTTGGTCCATTCGAGCACATCGTTGATCTTCTGCGGATTCCAGGCACCGCCCGGATTTTGCGGTACGACAACGACGGCATCAATCTCCCGTCCCCGGACGATGGCGTCGAGTGGTCCGTACCGTCTGACGCGGTTGATGTCGCGTCCGCACAGGCTTTGCCCGTGCAGGAAGATGATGACAGGTGTGGTCTCGTAGGTGTAGTAATAGTCGGTCGGGGTATAGACCCAGAAGTTGTACCCTCCCGGTATGGCATCGGTCACGGGCCGGATAAAGTCATGTTGGGCGTGGACTTCTGCGGTATGCAGTATCAGGCACAGGAGCGTAAGCAGCAGTATGCGTATGTTTTTCATCTTTTTTTTCTTTCTTTTCCGTTGGAAAAATCCGGCGGCAGGGCGTATGGCAGAACCGGCCTCTATTATCTATAACTCTACTGGCGGCAATAAAATTATATTGCCCGTTATGCTTTATGATTTTTTATCTTTCTTGCAGCCTCGGACCGAGGCTGTCATCCGCTTTTGGGGAAATAAAAAAAGTGCCGTGCGCTTCTCAGAGCCCGGCACCCATCTCAATAGGTATTAGTCTTCATAAGGTAAAAAGATTGTATTCAGGATAACATTACAAAAGTAACACTTTTTTGTTGCCTGCACAAAACTTTTTGCCTTTTAATATTGGTCTATGGCCGATAAAATCGGGGAAAATCGGCTTTTCTTCCTCTTTTTAACAAAACTTTAGTATTTATCCGGGTTTTCCCCGCGGCCGAGGTGGCTGTGCTATCCCAGTTGCTGCAGTCGGGCGATGTATTTGCCGAGAATGTCAAACTCGATGTTGACGACACTTCCCTTTGCGATATTGCAGAAATTGGTATTGTCGTGGGTGTAGGGGATGATGGCTACGGTGAAGGATTCTTTTGTCGGCTGGCAAACGGTCAGGGAAACGCCGTTGACGGTCACCGATCCTTTGTCGACGGTGAAGTATCCGCGGCGTGCCATTCCCTCGTCGTAAGGGTAGGTGAAGGTGTAGTAGGTAGAGCCGTCGGCGTCGCTCACCTCTGTGCAGACGGCCGTGCCGTCGACGTGCCCCTGCACGATGTGGCCGTCGAGCCGGCCGTTCATCAGCATGGAGCGTTCTACGTTGACCTTGTCGCCTACGCGGAGCAGACCGAGGTTTGAACGGTCGAGCGTTTCCTTCATGGCTGTCACGGTGTAGGTGTCGCCGCTGATGCGTACTACGGTGAGACATACGCCGTTGTGTGCGACGCTTTGGTCTATCTTCAGTTCGTTGACAAACGAGCAGGTGAGGGTGAAGTCAATGTTTTCCTTCACCTTGTCTATTGCGACAACGGTCGCCATTTCTTCTACTATTCCAGAGAACATGTGTGGATGGATTGATTGTTTACAATGACTTTCGGCCAATCGGACGAAAGCGGGGAAAAAGAAAAAGGGGTTGCCCGATGATGTGATGAAACTCCGAGTATTCAAGATTTGAGAGTTCTCCGTCTTTGTAATCCACCGGCTGATGCTTAGTCCTTACGGATTTATGTGGCCCGCCATTGACAAAAGATACCTTCTCGGTTTTCGATTTTAATTTGATGAGTATCCCGATCGAATCGGTACAACCCCAATACCTTAATATGGCGTGTTCTGAAAATTCCACGCTTTTTATTTCTATTGCTATGACATCGTCTGTAGGTGTTGTTCTCTTCCTTTTTCCGGAGAGGAAAACCCATGGCCGGACGGGTAGAGAAAGCCTGTTTTCCGATTGCGGGTGCAAAGGTACGCTTTTCTTGCCAAACGTCCAAATTGTTTATGTCATTTTCACATTCCGCGCCAGCGACGCTGTGATCTTCTGAAAAACGGGGGATGTAGGTCCGGACTATTGTGCGTCAGTGTGTTGCGCATAGGCGTTGTCAAAGGCTTGCCGTAGTTTGGCTTTGTCTGCGATGATGGCGCGTATGGTCTTGATTTTCTGTTCGTTGGGCGAATTTGGAATCCATAGTTTGATGTACCCGTGGCTGGAGTATTTGTTCTCGCAGTGGTCTACAAACCGTCGCCACTGCTCCTCTCTGGTCATCTCGGGGTAGTGGTCGATGCCGTACTCCACGATGCGTGTGAACACGATGTCCGGATCCAGTTCGCGGTCGGCTTCGGCAACGATTTTGCCATAGATGCTGCGCGGCGAGTGTGAGGCCGAGGCACGGTGGTCTTCCACGGCTTCCTTCATGATCTTGATCTGTTCTTCGGAAAACCATTTGCGCAACCTGCGGTCGGCGAGAACAATCTTGCCGCTTGTGATATGGTGGATGGCGCGCGGACCCTCAAGTCCAAGGTCATGGTAGGCAGCGATGGCATAGGCCATGTTGGCGTCGGCTCCCAGACGTTTGGCAATGTCGAGCGAGGACTTGATGACGCGGGTGACGTGTGGCAGACGGTGTGCCTTGTCAAAACCGGCGTATTTCGGGAGAATGTTTTGCTCGACAAATTCCATGAGGTCGAGGCTCACGCTTGATGCTTCCATGGGTTGGTGTAATTTATTTGCAAATGTAAGGTCTTTTGGCTAATTTTGCAAGAACTATCCTAAAAACTTGTTCCATGAAGGAAGATAACGTGAAGGTAAATTCGCTTCGCGCTTGGGTGCTGGCCGCGCGCCCCAAGACGCTGACCGCAGCGGCTGTCCCGGTGATGATAGGTGTCGCACTGCATGCGACAGAGACCGGTTTGCTGGTTCGGCCCGTTCCTGCGGTGCTGTGTTTCCTCTTTGCTTTCGTCTTGCAGATAGATGCCAATCTTGTCAATGACTACTTCGACTTTGCCAAAGGCACCGACGACGAGCAGCGTCTGGGCCCGAAGCGGGCGTGCGCCCAAGGATGGGTCACGCTTCCGGCCATGCGCCGGGCCATTGCTCTGACGACATTGCTGGGCTGTGCCGTCGGTCTTCCGCTGGTCTTGTATGGCGGATGGGAGATGATATGGATTGGCGTGTTCTGCGTGGTGTTTTGTTTCCTCTATACGACGTGCCTTTCCTATATGGGGCTGGGCGATGTGCTGGTGTTGGTGTTTTTCGGGCTTGTACCCGTTTGTGCCACATACTACGTCACAGCCATTGATGCCGCCCAACGCTTCACGTGGTATGGCGTGGTGCTGGCGGTGGCCTGCGGACTGGTGGTGGATACCTTGCTGGTCGTCAACAATTACCGCGATATCGACAACGACCGGCGTACCGGCAAGCGCACGCTGATAGTACGTATCGGACATGGTGCCGCCGAGTGGCTGTATCTTGCTTTGGGGTATGTGGCCTGTGTGTTGGGCGTGACTGTCCTTTGGCTTTCCGGTTGCGGCTGGATGTCGTTGCTGCAGTTGGGCTATGCAGCACTGCATATGGTGACGTTTCTCGAGATGAAACGTATCTCCAGCGGTGCCGCCCTCAACATGGTCTTGGGCAAGACGGCACGCAACATCTTTATATACGGACTGCTTGCGGCAGTCGGTCTGATGTGGCGCTGCTGCGTCTGACAATGCTGCGGCCGATGTCAGAAGGCCTATTTATAGGAAGTTTGTTTGGGGCTTTCTTGCGTTTTTGCTATATTTGCATGGGCAATCGCAAGATAGTCCCCTCATATTTTTATAAGCAACGCGCATAAACCCCTTCTGCTATGAAGAAACTGTTATTGTTCGTCTTGTCTACGTTGGTATTGTCGGCCATGCCTTGCAAGGGATGGGCAGACAGTTATGCATCGCTTTGGAAACAAAGTGCAAAAGCGGCCGAAAAGGGCCATCCCCGTACTCAACTGAAGTCTTTGTATGCCATCATCGGCAAAGCCAAGGCAGAGCGTGCATACGGCCATCTGCTGAAAGCGCAGCTGCAGGCCATGTCTGTGCTTGGCGAAATATCCCCTGATTCTGTTCTTCCGTCCGTTCACCGCCTTGAGCGCGAAATGCAGGTGGCAGAGGACAACAATGCAGCCTTGGCCGCAGTCTATGCTTCGGTGTTGGGGAAGATCTATGAATGCAACCCCCAACTCTCGGACAGTAGCGCAGTGCTGGCGAACAACTATTTCGCACGGTCTATGCGTCATCCGGATCTCTTGGCCAAGACCTATACTACCGTTTATGAACCCTTTGTGGCCGACGGCATCGACAGCCGCATCTTCGGTGACGACCTCCTGCATGTTGTCGGCATGGAGTCAGGAGCGTACCGTACGCTCCATGATTTCTACAAGGCCCAGGGCAACCGTCCGGCGGCCTGCTACTGTGCGTTGCAAATGTTGACGGGCGGACACTCGGGTGAGAGTGTCGTGTATGTGAAAAAGTCGAAGTATATCAGTTCGCTCGACTCTCTCATCAGCGAATATGCCGATCTCAATGAGGCCGGTGAGGTGGCCATCGAGCGGTATTCCTACATGGAAAATGCCGCGGATGTCTCAGCGGAGGAAAAGATGTCCTATCTCAACTATGCGCTCAACCGTTGGGGCGCATGGCCGCGGATGAATGTGCTGCGCAATGCCCAGCGGCGCTTGACGTTGCCCAGTTTCCATGTCTCTCTGGGCGAGTCAGTGCTTGCGGCCGGCCAACCGCGCCAGGTGGTGGCCATGGCAGTCTGCAATGTCGGCGAATTGCGCATGACAGTGCGCCGTGTCAATGTCTCCGGCGACACGCCGCTCTCTCCGAGCGACTCCCGTGACTATGCCAAACTCAAGAAACTCCTCACCGCCGATGCTCCCTATACGCAGGCCCACCGTTATGTCGGACTTCCGGAGTACAAGGTGGTGCGCGATACGTTTGAGATTCCCGGACTTCCGGTAGGCGTATATCTCGTGGAGTTTTCGACCGACAATACCAGTGTCTCTGTAGAACGCGAACTGTTGCGTGTGAGCCATCTCTATCCCTTGTGCGAGCGTCTGCCCGGACAAAGGGTGCGTATGGCGGTCGTCGATGCCAAGGATGGTCTTCCTGTGGCCGGTGCCAAGGTGCGCGTGACCTTAGGCTACAACGACAAGGAAGTCGTCAATACCTATACCTGCGACTCCGTCGGCGAACTGACGCTTGACCAGAAGCAGACGCTCAATGCGCGCTTCCATATCTATACCGATACAGACAACGCTTTTCCCGAGAGCAGTTTTACGGGCTATTTTTCCAGTCCGACCCCGGCCCGCAACTATGATGACGTGCGCTTGTTCACCGACCGCAGCATCTATCGTCCCGGGCAGACGGTACATGTGAGCGCATGGGCGTTCCGCTCGGCGGCCGACCGTACATACAAGGTCAAGGAAAACGAGAAACTGACGCTCGTGCTGCGTGATGCCAACCACAAGGAAGTATCACGTCAGGAACTCACCACCGATGCCTATGGTATGGCATCGGCCGACTTTGCGTTGCCCTCGACGGGGCTGACCGGACAGTTTACGCTCCGCAGTGCCACGGGCCGCAACGGGTACGCTTCGTTCTCCGTGGAAGAGTACAAGCGTCCCACCTTCCATGTGGAATTCGACAAGGTCACGGTTGCCTACCATGACGGCGACACGGTGACAGTGACGGGCGTGGCAAAAAGTTTTGCCGGAGTCCCTGTCCAGGGTGCACAGGTCGTCTGTCGGGTAGCCCGCCGGCCGTCGCTGCTCTCCTGGTGGCGCGGGGCGACGGAGGAGACCCGGACCTTGTTGACGGATACCGTCCGTACAGACCAGCAGGGCACATTCTCCCTGCGCATCCCCATGCAGTTGCCCGAGACCGCCAACGAGCATCCCAACCGCTTTTATTCCTACGATATCGTAGCCGACGTGACCGACGGTGCCGGCGAGACACGCCACGGCGAAACCTCTCTTCCGCTCAGCGACCATCCTACCTTGCTGGTCTGCGACATTCCCGAAAAGGTGGAGCGAGACAGCCTGAAGTCTGTCACGTTCAGTTACAAGAACAATGCGGGGGAGAACATCAATGGCAATGTGACCTATCTTATCGACGGTGTCAGCCATACCTGCAAGGCCAATGTGCCGGTCACACTACCGTCGGCATCCATGCCGTCGATGCGCCATAGCCTTGTTGCCTTCTGTGGCACGGATACCCTGCGTACCTCTTTTGTCACCTTTACACTGGATGACCGGAAGGCAGTCATCGACACCCACGACTGGTTTTACGTCTCTTCCCGCCGTTTCCCCGTTGACGGAAAGCCCGTGTATGTACAGCTGGGTTCCTCTGACAGTGTGCAACATGTAGTATATACCATCGTTTCGGGCAGCCGAATACTCGAAAACGGAAGTATCGACCTCACAGACGGACAACTATATACGCGTGCGCTGACCTACAACGCATCGTATGGCGATGGCATCTTCCTCACCTATGCGTGGGTGAAGGACGGCAAAGCCTACCGCTACCATACCAGCATCTCGCGTCCCGAGCCCGACCGCACGCTCGCGGTGACCTGGACCACCTTCCGCGACCGTCTCGTGCCGGGACAGAAGGAAGAATGGCGACTCTCAGTCACACGTCCTGACGGATCTGCCGCTGATGCCCAACTGATGGCTACCCTATATGACAAGTCGCTCGACGATATCATGCGCCATGAATGGCATTTCTCCATACCTTCATATTCCGGTTTGCCTTTCACACAGTGGAACACCTTCTCTACCCATACGTTGTCCTGTTATGGAGAAATGCCGATGCGCACCTTGTGGGAACGTGCTTTGGATTTCAGCCACTATGACGGCGGATGGTTGTTGGGTATGTCAAGGGGAGAGGTGCTCTCTGCAGGATTTACCGATGCCTATCAAAGCAAAGAAACAAAGGTATTCAAGACCAGACTGACCTCTGTCGGAGCAGAAAACCGTATGTTGCTTGCTGCCAAGGCCGTAGGGCACAGTAATGAGGAAGCCGACGAGGAAATTGCCGGTGAAGCCGCTGACGTAGAGCCGACTGCAACGACATCTGCCTCGGGTGAGCAGTTGCGTGAGAATTTCAGCGAGACCGCTGCCTTCTACCCCGGACTGGTGACCGACGAAAAGGGCAATGTGTCCCTGCGTTTCACGTTGCCCGAAAGTATCACGACATGGCGTCTCATCGGTCTGGCCCACGACAGGGACATGAATGTCGGCAACATCGAGGGAGAGACCGTCGCACGGAAGACGGTGATGGTGCAACCCAATGTGCCGCGATTTGTGCGCACCAATGACCGTGGACAGATACTCGCCCGTATACAGAATACCTCTGACAAGGAGGCCAAGGGCAACGCCGTTCTTTCGCTTCTCAATGCCGAGACTGGCAAGGAAGTGCTCAAAAAGAGCGTGAAGTACAGTATCGCTGCCGGTGAAAATGCTACGGTGGCCTTCGACTTTGACCTCTCTGCCCTTTCCGGTGACGGTCAGGCTGCCGAACTTCTCATCTGCCGTGTCACGGCTTCCGGAAAGGGATACAGTGACGGCGAACAGCACTACCTGCCAGTATTGCCCGACAAGGAACGGGTGACCGATACCCGTCCGTTCACGTTGGACGGCCAGTCTTCGCTTTCGGTCGACCTTTCTGCCCTGTTCCCTGTCTCTGATGCCGCCAACAAGGTGACTGTAGAATACACCAACCATCCCTCATGGCTGATGATACAAGCCCTTCCTTCTCTCTCCGTACCCGACGGCAACAATGCTGTCAGTCTGGCAACAGCTTATTATGTCAATGTTCTGGGTGCTTGTATCATGCACCAGAATCCCTCCATCCGCCAAACGGTTGATCTGTGGCGGCAGGAGAGCGACGGCGGACCGTCGCTCCAAAGCCAACTGCAGCGCAATGCGGAACTCAAGACCGTGATCCTCAACGAGACACCGTGGGTGCTTGAGGCCGACCGCGAGGCCGACCAGAAGAACCGGCTTTCCCAGTTCTTCGACGAGGCCGCCCTACAGTACCGCATTTCAGCCGCCCTTTCGAAACTTCAGAAACTCCAGAACCCCGACGGCTCCTTCTCATGGTGGCCCGGCATGGAGGGCAACCGGCATCTTACCGCAAGTGTGGCCGAACTGCTTGTCCGGCTCAACGGCATGACCGGTACGCAAAAGGAGACGGCCTCCATGCTGACGTCTGCCTTTGCCTTTATGGGAAAGGAAACGTCGCGTGAGGTGAAAGCCATGAAAGCCGAGGCAAAGAAAGGCGGCAAAAGTATCTGGCCCAGTGAGACTGCCATCCATTATCTCTATCTTTGCAGTCTCGACGGACGCAAACTCTCCACACAGTATGAGGAAGACAAGGACTATCTTGTCGCTTTGCTGGCGAAACTGAACAATGAGTACACCATCTACGGAAAGGCCAATACCGCTATCATATTGGAAAGGAACAACCATCACAAAGAGGCCGCCAATCTGCTGCAGAGCATCCGCGAATATACGGTCTGCACCGACGAGATGGGACGGTATTTCGATACTCCCCGTGCCCGCTATTCGTGGTGCGACTACCGCATTCCTACCCAAGTGGCTGCCATAGAGGCATTGAAGTTGCTCACCCCCGACGACAAGACTACCGTCTCGCAGATGCAGCGCTGGCTCCTGCAGTCAAAGCGCACCCAGGCTTGGGACACGCCTGTCAACAGTGTCAATGCCGTCTATGCCTTCATTGACGGCCAGACTGAACCGTTGCCCTCCGACAATACATCATCGGCCACTGTCCGTATCAATGGCCAAAAACTGCCCCTTCCCGCAGCCACGGCCGGACTTGGATATGTCAAGGCTTCAAAGACAGACAAGGATTTCCGTTCCCTTACCGTCGACAAAAAGTCTGAGGGTATGGTTTGGGGTGCAGTGTATGCCCAGTATTTCCAGTCTTCTGCCGACGTGTCGGCCGCTTCTTCGGGCCTGACGGTCACCCGGCAGATACTCAAGGGCGGTGTGCCGGTGGATGGCGCTGTCGGCGTGTTGTGTGTGGGCGACCGCGTCACTGTGCGCATCACGGTTGTGGCAGACCGCGACTACGATTTTGTGCAGGTTTCCGACAAGCGTGCGGCCTGCCTCGAACCGGCCACACAACTCAGCGGCTATGGCCGCGGCTACTATTGTGCTCCCAAAGACAACGCCACAGACTATTTCTTCGACTGTCTGTCGAAAGGAAAGCATGTGATAGAAACAGAATATTATGTAGACCGTCCCGGCCTTTACCATACCGGTACTTGTACGGCACAGTGCGCCTATAGTCCCGAGTTTACAGGCCGTGCACAGTCTCTCACGCTCAATATCTCAAATAAATGATCAAGAAGTATATACTGATCTCCCTCTTTGCCGTCTCCGCTCTCTCGGCGAGTGCGCAGCGTATGGAGGTCTCCTCTCCGTCCATCGATTGTGGACAGGTACAGTACCGCAATCCCGTATCAGCCGATTTCGAAATCCGCAACAAGGGCAACCGGCCTTTGCGAATAGACGAGGTAAGGGTGAGCTGCGGTTGTACGACCGTTGACTATCCCAAGACAGAGATTGCCGCAGACGGAAAGTTCTCCCTGCATGTGACCTATGATGCCCTGCAGATGGGGTCGTTTGACAAGTTGGTTGCGGTTTATGCCAACGGCGAGAAGAATCCCCTTGTTCTGCATCTCAAGGGACGTGTCGTGCAGCATATTGTCGACTTCTCGGGTTCCTATCCGTTCAAGTTGGGCAGTCTGCTGGCCGACAAGACCGACCTTGAGTATGACGATGTCAATCGTGGCGAACTCCCGCAGCAGAAGATACATATCCGCAACACCACATCGGGCGTCGTACAGCCTGTTGTCATGCACTTGCCCAACTATCTGCGTGCCGATGTGTCGCCTTCCAAGATTGCCCCGGGGCATTCGGGCGTAGTCACCATCACCCTCGATTCGCGTCTGCTCAAGGATCTCGGACTTACCCAGACCTCGGTCTATCTCGGTCAGTTCCCCGGCGACAAGGTCAGCCATGAGAAGGAGATTTCCATCTCTGCGGTTCTTCTGCCCAAGTTCGACCAAATCTCCGCTTCCGCTTCTTCTGCCGTGCCGCGTCTGACCCTGTCGACAACGGAACTCAATCTCGGACCGTTCGGCACCAAGAAGAAACTCAAGGGTGAGGTCATCATCCGCAATGACGGCCAGGCTACGCTCGACATCAAGAGTCTGCAGATGTTCACCGCGGGCTTGCAGGTGTCGCTCAACAAGACCAAACTTGCGCCCGGTGAGGAGGCCAAGATGAAGGTGACGGCCGAACAGCGTCAACTGCGCAACATCCGTACCAAACCGCGTATACTGATGATCACCAACGACCCGCAGTCGCCGAAGGTGGTCGTACACATTATCACTGAGTAGCGCAATGTCAACCTCATTTTCCTCTCAAGAATACAGATGTTACATATAGAAATCGACAATGGCAGTGGATTCTGTTTCGGTGTGACCACAGCCATCAAGAAGGCAGAAGAAGAATTGGCCAAGGGCAATACCCTATATTGTTTGGGCGACATCGTGCACAATGGCATGGAGGTGGAGCGTCTGCATACGCAAGGGCTTGTCACCATCAATCATGACGACCTCGGCCGTCTGCACGACGTGAAAGTATTGCTCCGTGCGCACGGCGAACCGCCCGAGACCTACGCTTTGGCGCAGAAGAACAACATTGAAGTCATTGATGCCACCTGTCCTGTGGTGTTGCAGTTGCAACGCCGCATCAAGAAACAGTATGATGCCAATCCCGATGCACAGATTGTCATCTTCGGAAAAAACGGTCATGCCGAGGTGTTGGGCCTTGTCGGACAGACGCAGAGCCACGCCATTGTCATAGAAAATATGGATGATGTGCGTACGCTTGATTTCTCGCGTGACATCTATCTTTACTCGCAGACCACCAAAAGCCTTGATGTGTTCCGTCGTATCATCGACTATATCCAGTCGCACATGTCGCCCGATGCCACCTTCCGAAGTTTCGACACCATCTGTCGTCAGGTGGCCAACCGCATGCCTCATGTCGCCTCTTTCGCATCCCGACATGACCTCGTGCTCTTTGTATGCGGACAGAAGAGCAGCAATGGCCGTGTGCTCTTCAATGAGTGCTGTCGTGTCAATGCCAACAGCCATCAAATCGAAGGACCTGACGAGATCGATCCCGCTTGGCTCAAAGATGTGCAGACCATAGGCATTTGTGGTGCGACCAGTACTCCCAAATGGCTGATGGAGGAGTGTCGCGACCGTATTCTCTCCAGTCTGGCGTAGTCATCGCCGAAAAAAGTTATGGGTATAAAAAGTAGAATAGAACGCGAGCAACAGGTGGTGGCGCACATGATTGCCTTGTATTGCCGTCACCGTCTGGGCACGGACGTTCTACCCGAGGAATATGAACGTCTGCGCGACTATGCTCTGTTCCGTCTTTCACATTGCCGCTTTGGTGAGGGGAAGACGGTGTGCGGCAAATGCCGCGTGCACTGCTACCGCCCCGATATGCGGCAACGCATACGCGAAGTGATGCGGTGGGTAGGTCCGCGCATGATTATCTATGCTCCCGTGGAGGCGCTCCGCCATCTGTGGGACTCACGTCGGAAGCAACCGCGGTGAGCAAGCCGTGGCGTGGGGCGTCTCACCACCTTGTGGTGCGGACAATGTCGGGTGTGCGGACTGCCGGTTTCAGTTCGCCGCCGATGTAGTAGATTTGCCCGCCGTACACTACCGCTTGCGCTCCCGCTCTTGCCAGTCGCTTGTCGCTGGGGACGGGCGTAAGCCATTTTTTTGTAGACGTGTCGTAGGTGAGCACCCGGCCGTTGAACCGGTACCAGTCTATGGTATGGTTCAGGTATTCCTTCTTTTCTGTCAGTTGGTATCTTCCGCTGATGGCATCGAGAAAGATGTCTTTGTTGACTCCGCCTGTGCAGACGATGAGCAGGTGTCCTTCTTTTCCGCTTTTTATTGTTGTCGCCGTGCCGCCTGACAGTGTCAATTCCTGTCCGTCGGCCGATTGTGGGGCAGGCAAGGATTGCCAAAGGCCCGACGATACGTCATACCGCAATCCGTCGCAGTGTGCGGTACTGCTTTCTCCATCCTGTGAAAATCCTCCCCATACATAGACTCCTGTCCCGTCACTCGCGCAGGCAGGTTGTACTCTTGGCGCACCGGGTAGGGATGCTGTTCTGGTCCATTGCAAGGGGCCGCAGAGATTGGCTGCCCATACGTCGGTCGAGGATTTCCCGTCTTGTATGCCTCCTATGATATAGATATTGTTGCCGCACCGTGTCCCGCCGATATTGTCTGCCGTGCAGGGTAGGGGCGGAAGCCGTCGCACGGTGGCTTCCCATCGGGTAGTGTCAAGGTGCAGACTCAGTACCGTAGACAGACTGCGCCCGGTGTTGCATCCCCCGGCCAATACCAGACTGTCACCGCTTTCTACCGTTACCCCGTAGGCCGATGCTTCGGGCAGGTAGCCTACAAGGTGCCAGTTGAGGCGGTGGTCTTCGGGCCGTGCAGCGTATATGCCCTTGTAGTAGCGTTTCTTGCCCGGTTCGGGGAAATTGCAACCGCCGGCTATGATGATGCAGTCGCCGATTCGTCCGGCGTAGCATGCCGAAACGCCGAGACCGTATCCGTCCTCGTCAGTTGGAAATCCGGTGATGTTCTCTGTCTTGTATGTTGTGATGTTGTTGGTAGTCCGGCTACTGGTCATACAGGCAGTGAACGATAGGCAGGCGATTGCTGCGAGCAGGGCGTTTCTTGTATTTGCGGTCATAGTGCGGAACTTTCGCTTACATTTCTTTCTTCTCGTAGAGGTCTTCCTGTGTGTTGACCCCGGCAAACTCATGCAGAAATTCTGCGTACTCCGTCACTACGGCTTCTGCAAACCGTTTGCCCTTTTCTGCGGTTGAGAGGGCAGGATTGCCGATGCCCGTGTCATCGGTCACGAGTGTCCAGTGACGCGGTGTCCAGATCTTGCCGTTTCTCATGGCTTTGATGGCAAAACCGCGGGCTTTTCCTTCTCCGGCTTCTTCGAGCCGTACCAGTTCGGGATGGTAGTGCATCATCACTGAGGTTTCCGACTCGTCGGCATGGTCGCCCGGTAGGTCGAAATAGTCTTTGGCCGGACACATCTTGAACCATTCGCTGCTGGCGATGATGAAGTCCGGGTAGTCGATGGTCAGGTCGCGTATCATGTTCTTGAAACTGTTGCCGCCGTGTCCGTTGACGATGAGCAGCCGCCGTATGCCCTGATGGTGTAGAGAGGCGACGATGTCGGTCAGTATGGCCCGTTGGGTCTCGTAGCGGTAGTGTATGCAGAACTTGAGGTCGCGCTGTCCGGGATTTTGTGCACCAGTGTTGACAGGCGGCAGTACCATGCAGTAGATACCGTAGCGTGCGTGCGCTTTCACGGCTGCGTCGACGGCAATGTCGTGAGAGAGTATGCAGTCGGTGAGATAGGGTAGGTGCTGGTTGTGCGGTTCGGTTGCTCCCCAAGGCAGAATGGCAACTTTGTAGTCGTATTGTCGGGCAGTGCCGTAGTTGGATACGGACAGGTCGAATATCTTTTCCATTGTTTTTTAAGGTAGGTTGGTAAGTGTATGCAAATATACACAAATTGTCGGTCACTTCCATATTCCAAGTCACAAAACACAACAAAGGCCCTGTACGCATTTGAGGTACAGAGCCTTTTCATGTGTTTTCTATCGTCACTTAAGGCGGGTTCTATAACACGCCTTAAGCAGTAGCGACCTTTTTCGTCTTTCGGTAGGCTTTTTTCATTTTCCTGCCGACAAAGTTCCATGTCGGCATCTTCTTCAGTGTGCTTCTTACGGGTTGTACGTCCCACAACAGGAAGATGAGTAGCACGGCGAGGCCGATGACACAGGTCACACCATAGAGTTGGCGTATGGAGATCATGAGCAGGTTGCTCATGTCGTAGGGCAGGCCGCGGGCCATGTTGTCGGCCACTTGGTGGCGCAGTCCGAGACTGTACAGACCCGAGCAGAGGGCCGATACAGGACCGTTGCGTACCATACCGGCCATGGTCAGTCCCATGAAGAAGTGCTGGAACGGCATCAGTTCTTCCAGGTAGATGGTCAGCATGCAGAAGAAGATGGCGTTGCCGAAAGCGCGCAGCAGTGTCGGCAGGTAGAGTGCTTCTATCGGCAGTCCCGGATCGATGAGGAAATACATCATCACCGGGTAGCATACCATTGCGGCTACGCCGAGCGTGAGCAGTCGGGTGTACTTGGCACGGAGCACCTTGCACCAGAAGAGGCAGAAGAGGCATCCGATGATGGCCCCCACCCATTCCACAAAGTTCAGCACGTTGGTCGTCACTGTTCCGAAGTGCAGTATGCTGCCAGTGAAGGCCGTCTGCAGCACTTTGGGCGTACTCCCCATAAACTCCACAAAGGCAAAGAGTATGAGCAGCGGCACGAGTCGCTTGTACTTCCATGCTTCCGGTGCGATGTACGGGTGGCGGATGTGGCGCATGCGCTGTATGCAGAAGTAGAATGTTACGGCAAACAGCACGATGTCTGTGCGCATGACACTACTGTCCAGCCAGTTGTAGTATTCGCCGTAGTTGAAGAAAAAGATAAACTCCAGCATCAGCGCCGACCACAGTATGCACCCCAGCCAGTCGTTGCTGATAAAGGGTAGCGGTTTCATAAACCGGAAGTTGTGCGTCGTGACGTACAGTATGAGGGCAATCGTGAGCAAGGCTGCCGCCATCACCCAGTTGACCGTGCGCCAGTCCTGGCAGATGTACACGAGGTGTTCGGTGAGCCATGGAGCGAGAAACATGTTGCCCAGCACCATGCAGTAGAGTAGGGGAAAGAAGATGGTGAAGTCGCGCTTGGGCGTCATCCACAACTGTATGGTACTCATACACTCGAAGGTGCCGCAGAGTTTGAAGAAGCCCGAGATATAGGCGAGCAGACACATCAGCGGTATCGACTCGGTGTAGATGATCAGTATGTTGCACGTGGCCACGATGATGGCCGCATTGATGAGCAGTTGGCGGTTGGTGAAGTGAAACTTCATCTTGAAGAGGAAGGGGAACGGCATGGCCACGCCCACGACATTGAACATGACAATCATCAGCACGTCTTCCCTCATCAGACTGTATTCGCCCATCACGTGGCTCATCGCGCCGCTGTAGATGCCGCCCGACATCAGAAAGATGAAGGCGAACAGAAGATAGATCCACGGATGTAGGCGGCGTGGCACGTAACTGTTGAACGACGGGACACTGAACGGTCCCTGAAGCATAGGAGGTCCTGGCATTTTTTTCTTGGATTGACTTTTGTAATAGGCAGACCCATTTGGAGGTCTGCCTATTGCTCCTCGGATTTTATTGGGCAATCTTCACCTTTGTTTCCACATTGAGCCCGGCGCGCAGCAGGGCAACAGCCTTGGTGTCGTTGTCAGCGGTGAGGGCGATGCGCACGGGGACGCGCTGTTCTACCTTGACAAAGTTGCCGGTGGCGTTGTCTACCGGTATCATAGAGTAGGCCGAACCGGCAGCGGCGGAGATGGCCTGTACCTTTCCTTTGAATGTGACACCGGGTATGGCATCGGCGGTGAACTCCACCTCCTTGCCTACGGTGATCTGGTCCATCTGTGTCTCGCGGTAGTTGGCCACTACCCACACATCATCGTCAGAGACGATGCGGGCCAGCATCTGTCCCGGCTGTACGAGTTGTCCTACATGGATGTCCTTGCGGCTCATCACACCGTCACAGGTTGCGACAATGACAGTATACGAGAGATTGAGATTGGCCAAGTGCAGTTGTGCCTCGGCAACGCTTTCGCTGGCACGCGAGCCGCCCAACTGGTGGGTCTGCACACCCTGCACGGAGGCTGCGCTCTGTCGGCGGCTGTTGGCCTGCTCGTAGCGGGCCTTTGCGCTGAGGTAGCGGGCGTAGGCGTTGTCGTATTGCTGACGGGTGACAGCGTCCTTCTTCAGCAGAGAAGCGAAGCGGTCGAAGTCTTGTTTGGCATTGTTCATCTCGACGCGGGCCTCCTCTATACCTGCGGCAGCGGTCTGTACGTTGCTCGTCGTGGTGCTCATGCTGGCACTTACGGCCGATGATCCTGCGCGTGATCCTTTGAGTCCGGCTTCGGCCTGTGCTACATGCAGACGGTATTCGGCATCCTCGATGATGACGAGCGTGTCACCTTTCTTCACGTGTTGGTAGTCTTCGAAGCGTATTTCCTTGATAAATCCCTGTACCCTTGTGTTGATGGGAGTGATGAGCCGGTTTACCTGTGCGTCGTCGGTGTACTCTACGCCTGCGCCGTGGGTGAGATGGCTCAGTGCCCACACGATGGCGCCGAGCAGCACGAGGATGATGACGACGTTGTATATTCTCTTGACGGTTTTCTTGTTCATTGTCGTTGTATATTTTGACGGGACAGCGCCCGTTGTTGATAAAGATGGTTTTGTTGGGGAAATTTAGATGTTGCCGGCCGCATATTTTACGCGGTAGTAGGCATAGACGATATTGATGCGGGCGTCTACTTCCTGCAGTTCGGCGTTGAGACGCAGGTTGGAGGCATCTACCATATCGGTGACGAGCGCCATCTGGTTGAGGTAGCGGTTGTTGATGACCTCATAGTTCTGTCGGGCCAGCTCCACGCTCTTTTGCTGAGTGGCCAGTTCCACGTAGGTCTGCTGGTACTGGGTGTAGGCGGCCTGTATGTTGTTGTTGAGCTGTTCGCTCTGCAGGGCGTAGGCTTCCTGTGCCTGTCGGGTGTCGGCTGAGGCTTGGCGTATGCGCTTGTTGCTCTTGTAGAGGGCTCCCAGACTGTACTTCACGCCGATGCCTACATACCATATATTCAGGTTCTTGTCTATGGGAGGCAGTTCGAAGGTGATCGGACCGTTGAAGTCATTGGCGGCTACGACAGCCACCTTGGGCAGCAGTTCGCTTTTGGCCAGTTTCTCCTTTTCCTGTGCCATGCTGATATTGATCGAACTTTGTTCCAATAGCGGCGAGTGGGTCAGTGCTGCGTTTTGCCAATACTGCTCACCCTCCTTTGCATACTGCTTGTCGGCTACGGTCGTGTCGGGGATGATGGTCGTGCCCTCGGTCAGTCCGAGCGTGTTGCAGAGTTGGTGGTTGAGTATGCTGCGGTTGTTGCGTAGTGCGGTCAGTCCCAGTTGGAGCGACTCCATCTGCAGTTCGTACCGAGTGATGTCGTTCTTCAGTGCCATACCCTGTGTCTGGCGGGCCTTGATGTCGTCGATGAGTTGTCGGGTCAGGGCGATGTTCTGTTCGTAGACCTTCATCCGGTTGTCGGTCTTGTAGAGGTCGAGGTACTGGCCCAGGGCGACAAAGCGCATCTGCTGTCGGGTCAGTATGACCCCGTTCTCGGCTTGCCGCTTGCCCATCTCTGCCAACCGGATGCCTGCGTCGATGGCACCTCCGGCGTAGACTACCTGTTGGGCTTGCAGTGAAAAACTATTGCCGAAGTGGGGCGATTTCAGTCCGTGTGCGTTGCTGAAATCACGGTCGGTCAGCAAGGCGTTGCCGATATAGCTTACCGACAGTGAGGCGTCGATGTCGGGCAGACGCTGGCTTTTGGCGGCTTCTATGCCGTGTGTGGCGCTTTCTACGCCTACCATCTGGGTGCGGATTTGCTTGCTGTTGTTTTCCACACGTTCAAACAGTTGGTCGATGTTCATCGACTGTCCCTGTCGACTGTCGGGCGGTATCGCCCCGCTTTGTGCGGACGCAAAGGGTGTGCCTCCCAATAGCAGAAGGCCCACGCAAAGGATTGTCTTTGTCATCTGTCTTTTTGAAATTCGTCTTGTCTATTTTCGTGTGCAAAGGTAGGCAGATTTTTCAGGTCGGGAGTTTCACATTTTACCCCGTGTATGGACTTTTTGGGAACATACGTTCCGTATTTCTACATAATGTTCGTATATTTGCGGCTGATTTAGGAAGAACATCCGATATTGTACAAGATGCAGACCGACAACGAAAAAGTGCGCCGCGCATCCGTATTGCGCAACTATGGTTATGGTGACGAACTGAACGGCCACCGTGACGCCCGCCTCTGTTTTTCTACCTTGGAGGACTGGCGGACGGAGATGTGCGCCCTACACTATGGGGCGATATTGATTTGCCGTGACGGTGCGGCGTTGTTGCGTGTCAATTTCAAGGATTGGGAACTCTATCAGGGGGCGGTCATAACCTTGTTTCCCGGTGATGTCGTGTTGTTGAAGTCGTGGTCGCCGCAGTTTCGTGTGGAGATGATGACGTTCAGTCCGGCCTTGCTGCGTGAGGCCAGCCTGCAGTTGGAGCAGACGGTGTACTCCGCCCTGCGCGAAGACCGTTGCCGGCAGGATACGCCGGTGGTCACGGCCATCATCGACAGTATGTTTGCCCTGTTGCGTTTGTACTTTTCGCAACCGGAGTGTACGTGTATGGAACAGTTGGTGTTGCTGCAGTTGAAGGCGTTCTTTATCGGTTTTCACGAGTACCTGCAGCGCAATCCGCAGTACCGTCCCGATGAGGTGCGGTCGCGTCGTGTACGTGAACTGTTCAATCAGTTTATGATGTTGGTAGAGCGCGACTACAAGATCTCGCGCGATGTGTGCTACTATGCCGGCTTGATGAACGTGTCGTCGAAGTATCTTACCAATATCGTGCGGCAGGTCACTCCGCACACCCCCAAGACCATCATCGACCAGTATGCCGTGTTGCAGATCAAGGCACAGTTGCAGTTTGGCAGCCAGACCGTCAAGGAGATAGCGTGGGATTACCACTTCACCGACGTGTCTTTCTTTTGCCGTTATTATAAGAAGCATACAGGAAAAACGCCGCAGCAACAGCGGCGCGACAATATGGAGGTCCGTCGGCACGACTGACCCGATTCTCAGTGTATGTTTCCAAGTGGGGCGGCGATACCCCCCTCTCATCGTCCTTCTTATCCGCTTTATACCGCAATGTAGCAGTATGGCATCAGTATTCGGCCTTGCGGACTCGAGTATTCGGGCTCAAATACTCGAGTATTCGGCCTCGAATACAACAGTATTCGGGCTTGACTACTGCAGTATTCGGCCCGAATACTCGAGTAGCCAAGCCCGAAGACTGGCAAAACTTATAAAATGTGGCAAATGAAGGTGGTCATTGTAGTGTGTCCCTACAATGATGTCTCTGCTATATCGTGGACTATTGTCCGACCATTTCCTTCGCTTCTTTTGTCAGGTAAGGCAGGATGTCTTTTGCCGGTACCTTGAAACTGATGGTCCCCACGGCATACGAGGCAATCTCGTAGGGTTGGTAGATGAAGCACAGGCAGTCTTTCTCCAACCATGGGCTATGGGCTGGCAGGGGTACAAGTCCGTCATCGGGCAGAATCAAGTAGTCACCGAGTGTAGCGTCGGTCACCGACTCTACTCCGCTGGCCTTGAGGCATTGCAGGAGATACTTTCGCAGTGTCGGCTGCAAGGCTTGCAGTTGGGCAGGGTCGAGCATATTGTCGACAGACTGGTACGTCTTTGTGCTGATATTCCTGCAGTATCGTGAGGTGGAGTGGTGGGCTCCTCCCAGATAGTAGTCACCTTCGACGCAGTAGGTGATGTAGGTCGATGTGGAGTCTGTCTTGCTGATCTTCAGTAGGTACGACAAAGGTGGCATCTCGCGCTCGGGGGTGTTGGTGTAGGCTTCTTCCACGTCCTTGCGCAGGTCGAGCAGGTAGCGCATGGTGCCGTCGCCGTAATAACCGGCCAATTGCTGGCCGTCATTGATGTCCCCATTGTAAGTGGGATACTTGGTGGAGTCTGTCAGGTCTTCGTCATTGATGTAGGGAAGGTACATCGTGGCCAGTTCGCGGGCAATAAACTGCTTGATGCCAGTGGCGAGACTATCGTCGCCTTGTGGGTAGTCGATGGTGAGGACGCACTTGATGTTGGTGCCTTGTACGGAGTCATAGACGACAGTGTCTATAGCCAAGCCTGTGTCTTTGTCGGATGTGGTCATCTTGCATCCGGTGGCGCAAAGTGAGATGGCGGCCACGATCATTGTGAACAATAGTAGTTTCTTCATCTTTTCTGTTAAGGGTATATCTTTTCTGTTAAGGGTATATTGTTGGTGTCGGTGCAAAATTACGTATCCTCTTTGAAAGGTACAAATTTTCGGTTGATTTTTGTTGTCTCTGAATTTATTGCTATTTTTGCAATGTAGTGTTACCGTAAATCCATTATTGACGATGAAAACAAAAATATCCCGTATCCTTCTGATACCGTATATCTTGGTCTGTCTGCTATTGTGCATGCCTTGTTTGGCGTATGCAGAAAATGACCGTCCTTCGCTTGTACCTTGGCCGCAAAGTGTGACGTGGCAAAAGGGCGAGTATTGTCTGCAGTCGCGTATTGCCCTTTCCGTCACCGACCGACAACTGCTCCCCGCCGCAGAGTATCTGAAAACGATGCTCAGCGGGGCTACCGGTTATGCGGTCAGTATCGTTCCGGCGAAGGGTGACATCACCCTCGCGTTGGAAACAAACGGGACGGCGGGCGGATACCGGCTGGATGTCGACCGGAAGCAGATCTGTATATCCGGGGCAGACTATCAAGGTGTAGTGTCGGGTATCGCCACCCTGCGGCAATTGCTTCCGGCCGACATTGAGGCGAAAAGTGCAGTGCAGGGCGTGCGGTGGACAGTACCTTGTGTGAGTATCAGTGATGCGCCACGGTTCGGGTGGCGTGGACTGATGATTGACTGTTCGCGTCACTTCTTCTCCGTTGCCGAGGTGAAGCGTGTTATCGACCTGATGGCGTTGTACAAACTCAACCGTCTGCACTGGCATCTCACCGACGACCAGGGGTGGCGTATCGAGATCAAAGCCTATCCGCTGCTTACCCAAAAGGGATGTTGGCGCAAGTTCAATAAGAACGACCGTGCCTGCATCGCCCTTGCCCAATCGGAAAACAATGTCGCGATGATGCCCGACCCCTCCCATCTGCGCATCGCGCAGAATGGCGATACGCTCTACGGAGGCTACTATCGTCAGGACGAGATACGCGATGTCGTAGCCTACGCCACCGCGCGTGGCATCGATGTGATACCCGAGGTGGATATGCCCGGACACTCCATGTGTGCCATCGACTGCTATCCGCAGTTGTCGTGTGGCACGGTGGAGTGGCGCTATTTCTCTACACCGCTATGTCTGGGCAAGGATGAGACGCTGACCTTCTGCCAAAACGTGTGGCGTGAGATATTCTCCCTTTTCCCGTCTGAATATGTACATATCGGCGGTGATGAGGTCGATATGTCGTTCTGGAAACAATGTGCGCTGTGTCAGGACCGTATTGCAAAACTGGGCCTTGGCGACGGTCACGGACTGCAGGCGTGGTTTACCCGTCAGATGGAGAACTTCTTTACCGCATCCGGCAAGCGGATGATCGGTTGGGATGAAATACTTGCCGGTGGTGTGTCGCCGTCGGCTACGGTCATGTGGTGGCGGGGTGGCAATAGCGACGGTGCTGCTCAGGCTTTGCGTGACGGCAACGGACTGATCGCCTGTCCCACGACACATTTCTATTATGACTATCGGCAGAACAACAGCGATATGGAGAAGATATACCGTTTCGCCTTGCCGAAATCCGTACCCGACAGCGCTGCTGGAGGATGGCTGGGCATACAGGGCAACATCTGGAGCGAGATGGTACCGTCGTTCCGTCGCCTCACCTATATGGTGTTGCCGCGTCTGCTGGCTGAGGCAGAGACGGCCTGGACATCTCCGCAGCAGAAAGACTGGACCTCATTCTCTCACCGGATGGTGTCGCAGTATGTGCGTCTGTCGCGTATGGGGCTCGACTACCGCCTTCCCGATATCACAGGCCCTTATGACGAAAATGCTTTCTTCGGCCTCCAACGTGTAGAGGTGCAGTGTGAAGACCCGTCGGCTACGGTTCACTATACGACGGACGGTAGCGTACCGGATGCATCTTCGCCTGTGGCCGACAGTACATTGTATGTCGACCGTCCCACCGGGTTTACCTTCCGTGCGCTGACTGCCGATGGCAAACAGGGTGAGATATTGCGGGCACGCTATGTGCCAGCCGAATATATTGAGGCCGTGCGTCCTTCTGCCGTGCTTCCCGGTCTGTCGGCCAAATGGTATGATTATGCCGAGGCGGGTTGTGACGGTATCACGCAGGCTCCGTTCCGTGGCACGTATACTGTCGGCGATGTGCAGATACCCGACTCCGTGAAAGGCAATATCGGTCTGGTCATCGACGGATATCTCCGCGTGCCCAAGGATGGTATCTATGGTTTCGTCCTTTCGTCTGACGACGGGAGCATGCTCTATATCGACGGACAGGTGGCCGTAGACAACGATGGCGAACACTCTACCGTCATCAAGTCGGCCTCGCGGGCGCTCCGTGCCGGTTGTCACCGTATAGAGGTGCGGTATTTCGACCACAATGGCGGCAATCTTGATTTGCACGTCTATGATGCTCAAGGCATCTGTCTTTCACCGGCCGATCTGTATTTCCATTGAGGACTATAAGAATAAAATGTATGCTATGGATGAACTGAAAAACCAAAGAATCGTCCTTGTCGGCGCAGGCAATGTGGCGACCCATATCGGACTGTCGCTCAAAGCAAAGGGCGTAGACATCGCCCAAGTCTATAGCCGGACGGCGGATTCCGCCTCTGCGTTGGCCGCCCGACTTGACTGTCCGTCGACCGACAACCTGTCTGACCTGTGTGCCGATGCCGATATGTATATCATCTCTGTCAAGGACAATGCTCTTGTCGATGTCATCGCCGGAATGGAACATTGTAGTGCCGATGCTCTGTATGTGCATACGGCTGGTAGTGTACCCATGCAGGTCTTTGAGCATAGGCGGCCATACTATGGCGTGTTCTATCCGATGCAGACATTTTCAAAAGAGAAGAAGGTGGATTTCAGTCAAGTGCCTTGCTTCATAGAAGCCAGCGACGATGTCTCGTTCGCCCGGTTGAAACAGATGGCGACTGCGTTGTCATCGCATGTCATGGAACTTTCGACCGAGAAACGGAAATATCTGCATCTGGCCGCTGTGTTTGCCTGCAATTTTGCCAACCACTGCTATGCCGTGGCCGCCGCCCTGCTCCGTGAACAAGGCATTCCCTTTGACGTGATGTTGCCCCTTGTCGATGAGGCTGCCGGGAAAGTACACCATCTCTCCCCCGTGGCGGCGCAGACTGGTCCGGCCGTGCGTGGTGATACCAAGGTGATGGATGCGCAGATGCAACTTCTGTCCGGTCGCCCCGAATGGCAGGAACTCTATGCGATGCTGTCGGGGGATATTCAGAATATGAACAATCAAAGAAACAAATGATCAACTACGATTTGAAAAAAATCACGACCGTCATCTTCGATGTTGACGGCGTCTTGTCAGCCGAGACCATCACACTTTCATCAGAAGGAGAACCGCTCCGCACGGTGAATATCAAGGACGGCTATGCCATACAACTGGCCGTAAAGGCTGGTCTGCGCATCGTCATCCTGACTGGCGGCAATACGGCGGCGGTCAGAAAGCGGTACGAGGGACTGGGCGTGAAAGACCTGTTCATGGGTTGCTCGGTCAAGGTCGATGCCTATGAGCAACTGAAAAGTCAGTATGGTCTCACCGATGATGAAATCATGTATATGGGTGATGACATCCCCGATTATGAAGTGATGCAGCGTGTCGGTTGTGCCTGTTGCCCTGCCGATGCCTGTGCCGAAGTGAAGGCCGTCAGCCTCTACGTGAGTGCTCGCCGTGGCGGGTATGGTTGCGGCCGCGATGTACTTGAACAAGTGTTGCGTGCCCAGGGAAAATGGCTGACGGGCGCAGAAGCGTTTGGGTGGTAAACATTCTTGGAATACGGCATATGAAAGGTAATATTGGAATAAAAATCATATTGTGTATCGCATCGATAATGTGCAGTGTCAACTTGTATGCCCAAACGGTCGGATATACATATCGGCCATTTGCTGCAGAGGGATGCAGTATGAAATATAGTGTTACAAGACAAGATACGGCATACTACATTATAGCAACCGTAAAATCAGACCGATTGAACTTCTTGAAAGAGTCAACAATGTTGTTGAAGACATTCGATGGAGATGTGATAAAACTTGATGGTTCTCAGATAGGAAACGGTTCGGAATCGGCAGGCATTGTCTCTGGCAATATCATTCTCCCTATAACCGAAATCAGTTCTACGGCGCAGTTCAAGATAAGTCCACAACAATTTGAACTGTTGAAGAAAGGTGTGGCTAAGATAAGGTTATCCACCATACCAATTGAACATGAGCGGACATTCGCCAAAGACAAAATAGGCAAGAAACTTTATCAGTTCTTCTTGAAACAGAAGAATAAGGACATCAGTTTCTAATCCGATGTACGATGTGCAAAGACCGTATATTACTTGACTTTCGGATTTGTCATTTAGTTAACGTCCCCGAAGGGGGGCTTTGCTCCCCTTCGGGGACATATATTCAGGCATAAATCCTAAATATTTTCTTACTTATTGCCACCCACAAATTGCAACAGATACAGATTGCGGTTTTCTGCGGTTGCGTCATATTCCTCGTGTGAGTTCACATCTAGGATGAGTTGGGTGGGGCGGTCGGTGTCGTTGATGGGTGACCATGTGGCCAGTCCAAGACCGTTAGGGTTGCCGGTTTTGATGAAGTTGGCGTAGTAGTTGATGAACTGCTGTGATACGGCATAGTCGTCGGGCTGCCAGTCGTAGACGCGGTTGGTGGGTAGATTGCCCATGGCATATTCGATGTCGGCCGAGTGGACTGCACCGTTGAATGCCTCTGATGATGGGGCGGTGGTCACCTTGTCGTCATCCTTTTGTACTCCGCCTGCCAGTCCGGCTACCAAACCTTGTTCCCGCATAGCGGGACGGGGATGAGCATAGTAGTAGCGGTAGACGGGCTGACCGGAGGTCTTGGCGTGCAGATAACCGAAAAGCCATGTGCCGTAGGCGATAAACTGGTCGGAGGCGAAGTCGACTCCCGGTTTTCCCATCACATCGCTGTCTTTCTCGATACCGTACATGTGCATGATCTCCTGTGCCTTGTCGCCATAGCGTTGTTCGAATACGGGGCGTATGCCGTCGACGGTGGCCGGACGGCCCTGCAAGACAAACTGGGGAGACATCTCCATCGAGTTGCGGCCGATGAGCAGCGGTACTTTGTGCTGGTGGCCGTTGGCGTAGGCATCATCGGGACTTTCTGTACAAAAAAGTCCGTCGATACAGAGCGGCGGAACTCCGTCATTGGCGGTCTTGGCCAACAGTTCGTCGGCGCTCAAGGCCCGGGCCTGCTTGATGTTCTTGATGCCGAGCTGCTTCAGTTTGCTTACGCCTGCCGCCTCGGCCTCCTTGAGCGTGAGACAAGTGCGTCCGCACTGTGCGCCCGATGAGGCCATGGCCCGGGCTATCATGCCGCGTGTGAGTGGTGAAGTGAGTTGCACGCTCACCGACATCGATCCGGCTGACTCTCCTACAATGGTGATCTGCTTGGGGTCGCCGCCGAAGGCCGCGATATTCTCATATACCCATTTTATGGCAGCCGCCTGATCCATATATCCGTAGTTGCCCGATCCTTTGTAGGTGGTCTCTTTCGACAGTTCGGGATGTGACAGAAAACCGAAGATGCCTTCGCGGTAGTTGGCCGTCACCGCTACGATACCATGACGGGCCATTGATGCTCCGGCATAGCGCGGTTCGCTGCCCGATCCGGCAATCAGTCCACCGCCGTTGAAGTAAATCACGACGGGCAGGGCCTCGCGCATGGTCTTGGCCGGTGTCCAAATGTTGAGATAAAGACAGTCTTCACTTTTCTTCTGAGCCATGAAGTTCATGTCGCCGTAGGGATTGCCCTGCATGGGGTCGTCACCAAACGCTTTGGCATCGCGTACTCCCTGCCATGGCGTTACGGGCTGCGGGGCACGCCAACGGTTGTCGCCCACGGGCGGTGCTGCAAAGGGTATGCCCTTGAATACGGAAATTCCTGACTCGCTCACGCCTTCAAGCACACCGTATCTGGTGGCGGCTCTTGGGGCTATTTGTGCAGCGGCGATGGCTGCCGTGAAAACCGCTGCGATGATCAAAAAGATTTTTTTCATATCTCGTTATGATTGTTTTGTTGTCGTGATGAGAAATCTCATTGTACTCGTTTTCTTGAAGCCCGGTTGCGCTCTATCTCGTCGACATGCTGCATGACGTTGGCCGGCGGGCGTCGGTTGTCGAGTTCGTGCTTCATGAAGTCCATGTAGGGGGCTACGTGCTCAAAATACTTTTTGTATCCCTGACAGAGATAGTTCATGCCCGGATTGCCGTACTTGTCGGTGACAAAGCGGTTTTTGGGGCACTCGCCATGACAGGCAAACTCCCACGGGCATTGTAGGCATTCCAATGGCAATGACTTGTGTTTGAGTCGGCTGAACTGTTGCTGTTGCTCGCCGTAAAGCATCTCGGTGATGGACTTGTCGCGGATATTGCCGAGCCGGTATTCGGGAAAGACGAAATGGTCGCAGGAGTAGACATCGCCGTTGAACTCCATCACCCCGGCGTGGCCGCACTCCTTGGCGTACACACAGATGCCTGGAGCCGCACCCGCCCAGTTGGCGAGCGTGCAGTCGAATATCTCTACATAGGTCTGTGCCACGTCGTGGCGTACCCATTCGTCGAAGATGGCGCAGAGAAAATCACCCCATTGTTCGGGTGTCACCGAGAAGTCGGCGAGCGGCGAGTCGGCGGGGTCGGTAAGGGTCGCGAGCTGTCGGCCGTCATCGTGGCACACCATACGTTCTACGATGGGCGTGAACTGCAAATACTGGCATCCGTTTTCTTTGAAGAAGTGGTAGAAATCGAGCGGATAGTCGGCATTGAAGTCATTGACCACGGCCATGGCATTCCACTCTACGCCGTGCTTTTTGAGCAGACGGATGCCCTGCATCACCTTGCCCCACGACGGTGCGCCGGATGCCGTGCGGCGGTATTCGTCGTGAAACTCCTGCGGACCGTCGACCGACACCCCTACAAGCCAGTTGTTCTCCTTGAAAAATTCGCACCACTTGTCGGTGATGAGTGTGCCGTTGGTCTGTATGGTGTTGGAGATGCGTCGTCCCCGGGCGTATTTCCGTTGCAACTCCATCGCCTTGCGGAAGAACGGGAGCGGTCGCATCATTGTCTCGCCGCCGTGCCAGGTGAAGACCACATCGTTCATGGTCTGCGCCCCGATATACTCCTTGGTGAAGCGCTCGAGCATATCTTCAGACAGTATGCGTGTCGGCGTATTCTGATAGAGTTTCGACTTCTCCAGATAGTAGCAGTATTTACACCTCAGATTGCACGATGCACCTACAGGCTTGAGCATGACGTAGAGCGGACGTGAGAAGGGTGAGATTGTATCCATAATGTTAAATTGTTTGATGCAAAGTTAGCCATTTTTTGTCGGTGGACTTTTGTCGGTGACAATTTTGTGTCTCAAAAAAAAGTACGCGGACACTTACTCCTTGTTGTAACACAAATGTAATATGTGTTTAAGGTGTATGTAATATGGCCTGTGTACTTTTGCCGCCAAAAGAAAACATACAATTTGCATGGAAACAATTTATCTTTGTATCGTCGTCTTTTTGCTGTGTCTGGCAATATTCGACCTATTCGTCGGTGTCAGCAATGATGCCGTGAACTTCCTGAACAGTGCCATCGGAGCGAAGGTGGCCAAGTTTCGTACCGTGATGATTGTCGCCAGTGTCGGTGTCGGTATCGGCGCAGTCATGTCGACCGGCATGATGGATGTGGCCCGCCACGGTATCATGAGTCCTGACTATTTCTCGTTCAAGGAGGTGATGGTCATCTTCCTTGCGGTGATGGTGACAGATGTGATCATTCTTGACATGTTCAATTCGCTGGGCATGCCTACGTCGACCACCGTGTCGCTTGTGTTTGAATTGTTGGGCGGCACCTTTATCATTGCCACCATCAAGACCATCAGCGACGGTACATTGACCTATAGCGAACTGCTCAATACCGACAAAGCCTTGCAGGTGATAATCGCCATCTTTGTGAGTGTGGCTATCGCCTTTGTTTTCGGTATCATCGTGCAGTGGATTTCGCGTGTGGTCTTCACGTTCAACTACAAGCGCCACAGCCGTTATTCCATTGCCGTCTTCGGCGGTATCGCTTTTACGGCTCTGGCTTACTTCATCTTTATCAAGGGTATCGGCAAATCCAATTACTTGCCCGAGGATGTGCGCCTGTGGATAGATGCCAATACACGGATGCTTCTTTTGGCTACCTTTCTGGTGTCAACGGTTGCCATGCAGGTGATTCACCTGTTGGGTGTCAATGTGTTCAAGTTTGTGGTGCTCATGGGTACCTTTGGTCTCGCTATGGCGTTCGCCGGCAACGACCTTGTCAACTTCATCGGTGTGCCTCTCGCCGGACTTGATTCCTACAATGACTTTATGGCCAATGCCAATGGCGTGGGCGCAGACAATTTCCTCATGCACTCCCTGTCTGAGAGTGCCAAGACACCTCCCTTCTATCTGCTCTTGGCCGGTATCGTCATGATTGTGGCCATGGCTACATCGAAGAAAGCCCGCAACGTGATCAAGACCAGTGTCGACCTTTCGCGTCAGGATGAGGGCGACGAAATGTTCGGTACCAGTCGTGCCGCCCGCAGTATTGTGCGTGCCACTCAAGAGGCCGACTCGGTAGTTATGCGGGCCATACCGCAGGGCGTGCGTCAGTGGATAGACAGCCGTTTCAACAAGGCCGAGGTGGAACTCAATGACGGTGCCGCCTTCGATGTGGTGCGTGCCGCAGTCAATCTCGTGCTGGCCTCCATGCTTATCACCATCGGTACCAACTACAAGTTGCCGTTGTCTACCACTTATGTTACCTTTATGGTGGCTATGGGCTCGAGCCTTGCCGACCGCGCTTGGAGCCGCGAAAGTGCCGTATTCCGCGTGACGGGTGTACTGAGTGTCATCGGTGGATGGTTTATCACCGCCGCAGTCGCCTTCCTCGCTTGCTCGGTGGTGTGTCTGCTGATGTTCTACGGAGGCATTCTGCTTCAGGCCGCTTTCATGGTGCTCGTTGTCGTGTTGCTCGTTCGCAGCAGCCGCCAGTATGCCAAGAAGGAGAAGGAGGGCGACAAGGCCGATGTGTTCCGTCTGATGATGCGCACCCGCGACCCCGAGATCGTATGGGACTTGCTGCTCAAACATGTAGCCCGCACGCAGTCGTTTATGACCCGCTTCGCTTATGAACAGTTCAACAGCATCATCGACGGTCTCGAAGAGGAACGCCCCAAGATCTTGCGACAGGCCAACCGGAATCTGCGGGAAGAAAAAGACGAACTCAAGAAATACCGCCGTCAGGAACTTCTTGCCTTGCGCAGAGTGCCTACCGACATTGCCATCGAGCGCAATACTTGGTTCCACCTTGGCATCAATGCTTCCGAGCAGTATATCTACGGTATGCGCCGTATGCTCGAACCGGTAAAGGAACACGTAGACAACAGTTTCAATCCGTTGCCCCAGGCCTACGTTGACGAGTTCCGCCCTATCCGTGAAACCATCAACGACCTGATGCTGCAGACCGAAAATGCCATTTCCACCTCGCGTTTCAGCAACTACCGCGATGTGCTGGCCAAAGCCGATGTCTGCAAAGACGAACTGTCTGTGGTGCGCAAGCGTCTCATCGACAGCATACAGCAGAGCAAGGACAACCAGATGCTTCAGGTGTCGCTCGTCTACCTCAACATTCTGCAGGAGAGCCAGCAGTTGCTTAGCAACATGCGTCACCAACTCCGTGCTGCCAAGAAGTTTATGGAAAACTGATGTAATATCGTTGTAATGTAAAATCTCACTTCAATGTAAAGTCCGGTATTCCCGGTCGTTTGAGATAAAAAAATAGACTCGCCGCTTAGTCAAAGTGCTTGACTGGGCGGCGAGTCTTTGTATTGTGCTATTGCAAGTAAAGAGCGAATGTTACGCGTCCTCTGCTTTTTTAAAAATACGTTTTAATAAGCGTTAACATTTCGGGGGGGGGTAAATTAGCATTTATTACTACTTTTGCAAAAGGAACATTTCCCTTTTATAGAGCCTTTGGAAACTAAAATCCGCCTAAACGCTAATGAACAAGATGGACTATAAGACATTGGTACAACTGGACGAAAGGTTTGGTACACCATTTTATATCTTGGACGCTGAGAAATACCGGTTCAATATCAATAGTTTCTTGCTTGCATTCCGGCAACGCTATGAAAAGGTGCTTGTCGCATATTCGTTCAAGACGAACTATGTACCCGCTTTATGTCTAACAGCGAGAGAAGAACATGCTTGGGCCGAAGTCGTGAGTGAGATGGAGTACGAACTCGCAAGGAAATTCGGCTTCGACAAGATTGTCTTCAATGGTCCAATCAAGCGGCCGCAAATCTTTATGCGGGCTTTGGAGGATGGCGCAATTATCAATCTCGACAACGAGTATGAGGTAGATTTGGTATGCCAATACAAACGTGAACATCCCCATGCTGACATTGGTGTGGGTATGCGTATCAACATCAGTCTCTGTGATGAAAATGGCCGAAGTACGATACAGTGTGGGCTGCGATTGGGGCGTTTCGGTTTTCCGCAAGACATACTGGAACGGAATGTTACAAGGTTGAAAAGTGCGGGAATCAAGATTGTTGCCATACATGGACACACCTCTTCATCCGACCGTGCAGTGCAGAACTACAAGATAATCACGCGATGTATGCTTGATGTATGCCAAAAGTGCGACCTTGACGACGTAAGGTATTTCGATATCGGCGGAGGCTTTTTTGGCGCAGCCCCTGAAGGTATGGACTTGACGGGTAGGCCAAAATACGAGGATTATGCCAATTGCATACTGAATGAAGTAGAGCGTAGCAAATGGTTTATGCAAAGAAAGCCCTACATCATAATTGAACCTGGTTCTTCCGTTGTTTCCAATGTGTTCACTTACTATACGAAAGTGTATCAGACAAAGAATATCGGAAAGACGAATTTTGTGATGGTTGATGGAACGGTGTTCGACATTAAACCGACAATGCACCCCAACAACCTTCCCCACAAAGTGTATTGTGCAACGCATAGCGATGAATCATACACTTGCAATGTTGTAGGCTCTACATGTATGGAGAAAGACATCATGCTCGATAATGTGGTCTTGCCGAAAACAGAAAAGGGCGATTTTATCCAATTCAGTGGTGTCGGCGCTTATACAATATGTCTTACTCCAACGTTCATCAACTTCTTGGCACCGATTCTCTCCTTTGAGGATGGTGACTATGTCGAAGTGAGACGCCGACAGACGATAGAAGATATATTGCCACTATACAAATATTGACTGAAATAACGACAAACGATGAATCTACTCTTTACCTGTGCGGGCAGACGTACCTATCTGCTCAAATATTTCAAGGAAAACATGCAAGACGGTGACAACGTGATAGCCACCGATATGCAAATCACAGCACCGGCTTTACAGGCAGCCGACATAAAAATTCAAGTACCTTCTGTCTACGATCCTCAATATATCGACATTACACTGCAGATTTGTAAAACGCATAAAGTCGATGCCATCATATCGCTGAATGACTTGGAACTGCCCATACTTGCGCATAACAAGTCGCGTTTTGAGGATATTGGCGTGAAACTGATTGTCAGCGATTCGACGGTGATAGACATTGCTTTTGATAAATATAAAACCGCAAAATGGATAGAATCGCTTGGGTTGAAATCACCCAAAACATTTGTGCGTTGTTCTGATGCAAAGATGGCGATAAGCAATGGGGAACTGCAATACCCATTGTTCTTGAAACCGCGGTGGGGATCAGGTTCAATAGGGTTGGAAACGGTATGCAATGAGACGGAACTGGATCTTTACCATTCTCTGTTGCGTGATAAGATCAAGAAAACCATTCTTGCCAATGCCGTTGTGGGTGACGACTACATCTTGATACAAGAAAAACTTACTGGCAACGAGTATGGACTCGATGTGATGAATGATTTAGAAGGAAACAATATCGCCGTGAGCGTAAAGCAGAAATTGGCCATGCGTTCAGGCGAAACCGACAAAGCAGTAACACGCGATTTGCCCGAATTGAGAGAGATTGGCGGAAAGATAGGTACTGCATTGAGGCATATCGGAAATCTTGATGTTGACATCATGCAGAATGAGGCAGGCGAATATTGTGTGCTGGAACTTAATCCCCGGTTTGGCGGTGGTTTCCCCTTCAGTTATGAGGCTGGCGTGAATCTACCATTGGCCATAATAAAATGGGTGAAAGGTGAAAAAGTGGATATGTCAATGTTACAACCTGAATATGACAGAATGTTTGCCAAGAACGATTATTTGATGGAGATACCGTGTCGTTCCCTTGACAGATAACAAGGGGAATTCCCGTGTCATAGGAATCATAAAAGGTGGTTATACGTTTTGTCAATTGTGGGCAATACGTATAACCACTTTTGTTGGTGACGTGTGCCATGTTTTTTTGTTTCGTTATCTCTTTTTCGGAGGTCAGCGCCCCTCCATTCTCATGCGGTTTCTCTTTCCGAGGTCATCGTAGAGGGTCTGCAGGATAGCTTTGCCCTTGTTGACTCTTGGACCGTCAGGCGAGGTGCGGAAGAATACGCGGTCGGAGGAGGTGTCGTATACGCTGGTACCGCTATCGTCGACAAAACCGAATCCGTTGGGGAAGGAGTAGAAGGCAAAGGGGGCGGTGTAGGATGGGTTGAGCACATCGCGGCTATAGAGAAAATCACCGTGGGGAAGACCCAATTGGGCGAGCAGGGTGGCCGCCAAATCGGTCTGACTCATGATTTTCTCGTATTTCATGGGGTGTGCTACTGCCCCGCCTGTCCAAATGATGGGAATGTGGAAATATTTTGGACCGAACCGCTCACCGTCTTTGGGATAGGGTATGCCGTGGTCGGGCAGAAGGATGACGAGCGTGTTCTTCCACATCGGCAACTTGCGTAGCCGCGCGATGAACCGCCCGATACAATCGTCGGTGTAGGCGAAGGCGTTGCAGGTCTTGTCGCGGAATTTGCTGAACGGAACATCGAACGGTTCGTGACTGCTCAGTGTGAGCATGGCGGTGAACCAAGGCGACTGGTCGTGGCGCTTGGCCAATCGGTCGTAGAGATAGTCGAAGGTGATGTCGTCGCGTACGCCCCATTTGCTATAGTTGCGGGCCGACATCGGAAAGTTGTCTTGTGACACCAGGGTTTCAAAGCCTCCGGCCCGCAGATACCCCTTGGTGTTGGTGAAATTGATGTCGCCGCCATAGACAAACTCGGTATGGTAGCCCGCCTTGTCGAGCGTGGCGGCAATATTGGGTAGGGTAGGGCAGAGACTGGGTATCTTCATGATGGATACGGTGGGCAAACCGGGATGGCCGCTGAAGGTGCATACCGTACCGCGGTCGGTTCGGAAACTGCTGGCATAGGCCTGCGTGAAGAAGATGCCCTCGTGTGCCAATTTGTCAAGATTGGGTGACACCCCTGCCACGCCACCGAGACTGTCGATCATGGTCGCGCCGAAACTCTCCATGAAGATCACGAGGATATTCGGACGCTGGGTGTTGAGTACAGATGGGGTGTTGTCGGTATCATCGGAAGAGAAAAGACCTTGCATCTTGTGGTGCAGTGCCTTTTCGTCATAGTAATTGAACTCATCCTCATAGCGTTTCTGTCGGCTGATGCTTGACAGAAGATTGAATGTCGGATTGATGGCCGACAGATTGAGGTACTGGTCAGTGCTGAAATAGGCATCACCGACATTGGCCGTAGACACTCTGACGCCTCCCCGGATGACGAGAAACAGAAGTCCGCCAAGCACGGTCATGCCGAGCGTAGATATGGTGCGCCGCTTTACGCCTGACAACTTCGGCATTTTCTTTGGCGTGATATGCCAAAGAATCCAACATATAGCGGTGGTTGTCAGTACGATAAACAATACTCTTGCGAGAATATACCCGGTGGAAACACTCGCCATCGCATTCTTGGGCGAGTCGATATAAATGAAAATCGAAGCGTCCATCTTGCTTTGCCAAAACGAGAAAAGTGACAAGTCTCCATAGAAGATGACGGTCACTGTTGCTATAATAATAATGTAGTAGGGCAACATGATTTTCCTTATAGGCAATCGGTGTACCCATACTGATACCAATGTCAACAGAAAGGGGAGGACGGTCACGTATCCTGTGGTTGTCGCATCAAGTCCTGCACCGTGGACTATCACGTCAAGGTAGTCTGTCAGATGGTAGGACTTGCCGGCGTTGCAAAACATGAATACAGGCTTTTGTAGAAGAAAATAAGCCCAAATGGTCAAGAACAAGGAGAACAGGTATCCTATTCTTGGATATGTGTCGTAAATTCTTTTGAGGAAATTCGGTTTTATGGATGTCGCTTTTGTCATGAATGTCTGAAAATAGGCTTGCGGAGCGCTAAGTTAAGCGAAATTTTCGAAATATGCAAACCTCCCTGCCTGTGCTCCAATAAAAAACTACTGACTATTTTGTCAGTCGCAGTATGACAGAAATGTCACGTCTGTCGGTTGGCATGATTTTGGTAGATAAGAGGGTGTATCGCCTGCAAAGGCAATCAAACAGTAAACAGAAAATAAAAGAAAAAAGTAATAAGATTATGAACATTCAACCGTTAGCAGACAGAGTGCTGGTGCTCCCCGCACCGGCAGAGGAAAAGGTCGGAGGTATCATCATCCCCGACACCGCAAAAGAAAAACCCCAGCATGGTACAATCGTTGCCGCAGGACAAGGCACAAAAGATGAGGCTATGGTTCTGAAGGAAGGCGATGAGATACTCTATGGCAAGTACTCCGGTACCGAACTCGAGTATGAGGGTACAAAGTATCTGATCATGCGCCAGAGCGATGTGCTCGCCGTGGTCAAGAAGTAATCGAATGCGAGAAAATTGTCTAACAAAAACAAGGAATTGAAAAAATGGCTAAAGAAATAAAGTACAACGTAGAAGCCCGTGACTTGCTCAAGAGCGGTGTCGACAAACTGGCTAATGCTGTCAAGGTAACACTTGGCCCTAAGGGTCGTAACGTAGTCATCGAAAAGAAATTCGGTGCTCCCCAAATTACAAAGGACGGCGTGACAGTTGCCAAGGAAGTGGAACTGGAAGACAAGTTTGAAAATACAGGCGCACAACTCGTCAAGAGTGTTGCCAGCAAGACTGGAGATGATGCCGGTGACGGAACAACGACCGCAACCATCCTTACCCAGTCTATGGTGGCTGAGGGTGTGAAGAATGTCACTGCCGGTGCCAATCCTATGGATCTCAAGCGCGGTATCGACAAGGCCGTCAGTGCAGTTGTAAACTATATCAAAGACAACGCCGAGCAGGTAGGCGACAACTACGACAAGATAGAGCAGGTGGCTACCATCTCTGCCAACAATGATGCCGAGATCGGAAAACTCCTCGCAGACGCTATGCGTAAGGTTTCCAAGGACGGTGTCATCACCATCGAGGAGAGCAAGAGCCGCGACACCAGCATCGGTGTTGTAGAAGGTATGCAGTTCGATCGCGGTTATCTGAGCAGCTACTTCGTGACCGACGCCGACAAGATGGAGTGTGTCATGGAGAACCCCTATATCCTCATCTACGACAAGAAGATTTCTTCACTGAAGGACTTCCTCCCCATCCTGCAGCCTGCCGCTGAGAGCGGTCGCCCGATGCTGGTCATCGCAGAAGATGTAGACTCAGAGGCTCTGACTACACTGGTAGTCAACCGTCTGCGTGGCGGATTGAAGATTTGTGCCGTCAAGGCTCCTGGCTTTGGCGACCGTCGCAAGGCCATGCTTGAGGATATTGCCGTACTGACCGGCGGTGTGGTCATCAGCGAAGAAAAGGGTTTGTCGCTCGACAAGGCTACCCTCGACATGTGCGGTACTTGTGACAAGGTGAACATCACCAAAGACAATACTACCATCGTCAATGGCGCTGGTGACAAGCAGCTCATTCAGGATCGTGTCGCACAGATCAAGAACGAGATTGCCAACACCACAAGTTCTTACGACAAGGAGAAACTGCAGGAGCGTCTGGCCAAACTCGCTGGCGGTGTAGCAGTGCTCTACGTCGGTGCCAACAGCGAGGTGGAGATGAAGGAAAAGAAAGACCGTGTAGACGACGCACTTTGCGCTACCCGCGCAGCCATCGAGGAAGGTGTTGTAGTCGGCGGCGGTACAACCTATATCCGTGCCCAGAAGGTGCTTGGTGGTGTCAAGGGTGACAATGCCGACGAGCAGACCGGTATCAATATCGTGGCCCGTGCCATCGAGGAACCGCTTCGTCAGATTGTTACCAACGCCGGTGGCGAAGGTGCAGTTGTCGTACAGAAAGTACGCGAGGGCGAGGGTGACTACGGTTACAATGCCCGCAAGGACGTCTATGAGGATCTCCGCAAAGAGGGTGTCATCGATCCGGCCAAGGTGGCTCGTGTGGCTCTTGAGAATGCTGCATCCATCGCAGGTATGTTCCTCACTACCGAATGTCTCATCTGCGACAAGCCCGAAGACAAGCCCGCTATGCCGATGGGCCAGCAGGGTATGGGCGGCATGATGTAATCGCCAGATAAATCATATTCTATCAATATTGCGGCCGCAAGCTGTCAGTCATGGCGCTTGCGGCCGTTTTTGTATATGTGGATGCACATCCCGCACAAGTCGTAGCGTCAATACGTTTTCCTTGTTTTCCTGAATTGTATATAGGGTGGAGTAAATTTAATGATATCGTAATATGATATATCATATAATTTGTATAATTTTGCAACGTGAAACTAATTTTCACATTAAACCGATTTATTTCCATTTACAAAACAGGTATGAAAAAGATTGTATCCATCATGGTGCTGCTCGTTGTCTGCTTGACAACGGTTGTGGCCCAGGTCACAACCTCCGGTATCACAGGTAAGGTAGTCGCAGACGGCAGCGATGTTATCGGCGCCACTGTGACAGCCGTACACAATCCTTCCGGTTCACGCTACATGGCCGTGACCAATGAGAAGGGACGCTACTCCATCCAGGGTATGCGTGTGGGCGGTCCGTACACCATCACCATCAGTTATCTCGGTTACAAGGACGAGGTGCTGCAGGGTGTGCAGTTGTCGCTTGGCGATCCCAGCACATTCAATGTGAAGATGAAGGAAGATGCCCGTCAGTTGGGTGAAGTCGTTGTCACTGGCAACCGGTCAAACAATGGTATGGGCGCATCGTCTAACTTCTCCCGAAGCCAGATCGACAATGCTCCTACGGTAGACCGCAGTGTCTACGACGTGGCCAAACTCTCTCCGCTGATTGCAGAGAACAAGGGCGGTGGCCTCTCCATAGCAGGTGCAAACAACCGTTACAACTCCTTCCAGATTGACGGTATGGTGAGCAACGACGTGTTCGGTCTTGCAGGAACAGGTACCAACGGCGGTCAGACGGCTGCCAACCCCATCTCGATGGATGCCATTCAGGAATTGCAGGTGGTAGTGTCGCCCTTTGACGTGCGTCAGAGCGGTTTTACGGGTGGTGCCATCAATGCCATCACCAAGTCGGGTACCAATGAGTTCAAGGGCTCGGCTTATGGTTACTATACCAACCAGGATCTCTACGGTACCTGGAACCAGCTCTACAACAAGAAAGACCGTCTCACCACACAGAACACCCAGACCTATGGTTTCACCTTCGGCGGTCCGATACTCAAGGACAAACTCTTCTTCTTTGTCAACCTCGAATACTTGAAAAACTCCTATCCCTCTTCCTACTATCCCTCTGATGGCTATTTCCTCACTCCCGAGGTGGCTCAGCAGATTGTCGACAAGTATGAGCGGGTGACAGGTATACGCGACAACTACGGCTCACGTAAGATCGAGAAGCAGGGCCTTTCGCTTTTGGGACGTATCGACTGGAATATCAATACGAACAACAAACTTTCGTTCCGCTACCAGTTCAATGACTCCTACAAGGATTCCTACGGCTCCGGTTCCTATACTTACTACTTTGCCAACAGTGCCTATCGTATCAAGAACAAGACCAACTCGTTTGTAGCCGAGTTGAACTCCCACTTGAGCAACTCGCTCTACAATGAACTCCGTGCCGGTGCGACATTTGTACGCGACAACCGTGAGGTGCCTTATGGCGGACCGACCATCTATATCAACGGCAGCAACAAGATCAATATCGGTACCGACTATTCCTCTGGTGCCAACTACCTCAACCAGGACATCTGGACCCTTGAGGACAACCTCTCCATCTATGCCGGCAACCACACCATCTCTGTGGGTACACACAACGAACTCTATAAGTTCAAGAACCTCTTCATTCAGGCTGCCTACGGCGAGTACGTGTATACCAGCGTCGAGAACTTCCTCAATGATAATGCTTCGCAGTTTATCTACAACTATACCGACAAGGCCCTGACTGGTTCTACCCGTTGGGCAGCTCCCTTCAAGGCCGGACAACTCGGTTTCTACGCACAGGACAAGTGGGATGTCAACACCAGTCTGCAGCTGACCTACGGTCTGCGTGTCGATTTGCCCCTCTACCTCTGCACTCCCTCTACCAATGACGAGTTCAACAGCAGCTCTTACGCTTCCGACGAGGTGCGCACCGGACAGAAGCCCAAGACTTCGGTGATGCTCTCTCCGCGTGTCGGTTTCCGTTGGTTTGCTACCAAGGATCACCGCACCATCGTCCGCGGTGGAGTAGGTGTGTTCAGTGGCCGTGCCCCGTTCGTATGGCTCTCCAATATCTGGACCAATACCGGTGTCGAGATGAAGGGCGCACAGATTCGCAGCAACGTACCTTCATTCGAGAAATATGGTGCTGATGTAGAGCGTCTGATGCAGGAGAACCAGTCTACCGCCACCAAACCGACCATCAACACTGTTGCCCGCAACTTCAAGTTCCCGCAGGTATTCCGAGCCAATCTTGCTTTGGAACACACCTTGCCCGGTGATGTGAAGATGACTCTCGAAGGACTCTACTCCAAGGACCTCAACAATGTATGGTTTGAGAACCTTGCTCTCAGTCCTTCTTCCAAGGTCTATGCCATCAGCGGCAGTGAGAATTCGGCCACAACCTATTTCTCTTCCGACAACACCAGTTATTCGGCCATCTATCATCTGAAGAACACCAACAAGGGTTACAGTTACTCGGTAAGTGCAAAACTGGAGAAGAGTTTCAACTTCGGTCTTGACGTGATGGCAAGTTACACCTTCGGCCATTCCTATTCTGTCAACGACGGTACATCTTCTGTCGCTGCCTCCAACTGGGGCAACTGCTATAGCGTAGACCCGACCAAGGCAGTGCTTTCACACTCCATGTTTGACAAACCGCATAAGGTACTTGTCAATGTGTCTTACAACTCACCCCGCTATGCCGGCGGACGCTTGCAGACCCATGTCGGACTGACCTACAACGGATTCAGCGGCCAGCGCTACAGTCTCACCTATAGTGACAATAGTGCTTCCTACAACGGTGACTGGCGCACGGGCAACTCACTGATCTATATCCCGACCGCTACCGAACTTGACAAGATGGACTTCGCCGATATCACTTCCAACGGCAAGGTGACTTCTTCTGCTGCCGAGCAGCGTGCAGCCTTCGGACAGTGGATCGAGGACGACAGCTACGCCCATAGCCACCGCGGACAGTATGCCGAGCGCAACTCCAACTTGGCCAAGTGGGAAAACCATGTCGACCTGCACATCGCCGAAGATTTCTACTATCTCAACAAGCGCGGAAGCAAGATCTCGCTGACCTTCGACATCATCAACTTCACCAACATGCTCAACAAGAAGTGGGGTACCGTGTACGCCGACTCGTGGAGCGTCAATATCCTGAAGGTGACTGAAACAAAGAAGGGCGCCGATGGCAACTACACCGCTACCTACCAGTTCCTTGGCAACAAGGTCAACGAAAGTCCGGTGTCCAGCCGCTGGCACGCACAGGTGGGTCTCCGTGTGACCTTCTGATAAGAACGTGAAATAAAACAAAAATATAACGCTCCGTCTGTTACCACAATGTGGTTTGCAGACGGAGCGTTTTTTTAGTAGGAAATCAGTTTTTTGTAAATTTCTGTTCCTCGTCTTTCGGACTTGTTATTGTCGCTTAAGACCGACGGGCAAGTGGAATCGCTTCCAAATGGCATCAACGAGGCTGCTTACAATGGGCCAACGGTAACTCGACACGTCAACCACTGTCACACCCTTGTATTCGTTCAGAGTGTGCATACCGTGGTCAAGACGTTTCCGTGGTGATTTCAGTCGTACCGTTTCTGTGACGGTGAACAGTCCCTTGTCGTCCTTCTCTATTTTTTGTATGGACAAGCCCCGCCCGTATCCGCCGTTGCAGTTTTGCGCCGGCCGGTATAGATTGCTGCCGATAAAGAAGAATGCACCGCCGTTGCGGGCGATATTGTCGGGGAAGGTGACGGTTTGGCAATGTGTGTACGTTCCCTTTTCGTCTTTCCGGTAGATATGCAGTGTGGTGCCGTTGGCATCGGGGCCTTTTGTGGCGAAGATGTATTCCTTTCCGTCAATATCCTGACGTATGGCATCGATCAGCGGTTCGTCGCTTAGCGTTTTGTACGGCAGACATTTAGCCGCCGCTTCATCGTATTTGTAGGCATTCAGTTTTCCGCCTGCCGAATTTTCGGGAATGATATATACGGCATCTTCCCGTCTGACAATCGTGGGGAAACTCAAGTGGGTGTCAAGATCGAGCAGGGTGTCGTTGCGTTCGAGCGTATAGTCTTTCCGTGAAATGATGAGGCGTGCGATACGTCCTTTGGCGCTTGCAGAAACAAACTCTTCGACGAGCAATATGATGTGTGTCGGAGTAACGTCAAGTATGAAAGGGTCGGCAAACCACCTGTCATTGGGTACTCCTTTCAGTAATGCGATCTTGTAGTTGCCGCCCATCGCGATATTTTCAAGTGTGGTTTGAGGAAAACCTATCTGCCACTCGTTGACGGTCAGTCTCCAGTACAGTTTGTACAGTATGTTGCTTATCATCTCTTTGTACGTCTAATCTAAACTGTGGCAAAGGTATTCCAATTTCTTTTTACCCCCCCCCGTTTAGATATATTTAACATATTTATCAAGATTTATATAGTCGTGTCAGTCGTATGTTATCCGTAAATTTGTATCCAGCATCTGAATATACAAAAACGGATTATGGAACGGAGAGCGATAGTGATGGGCGCTACATCGGGTATCGGTATGGAGGTAGCCCGGATTTTGGCAGAGCGCGGATGGAAGGTAGGCATTGCCGGAAGAAGGGCAGAGAGGCTCGAAGCGGTAATGAAAGGCAATGACGGTATTGTGTGTTGCCGCCAAATAGATGTGACCTCTCCCGATGCCCCGAAACTTCTCAGCGGACTCATCGCAGACCTTGGCGGTATGGAACTTTATTTCCACAGTTCGGGTATCGGTTGGCAGAACAATCTGCTCGACATCGACAAAGAATTGAAAACCGTTGAGACCAATGGTATGGGATTCGTGAGAATGATTGATACGGCCTTCCGGTGGTTTGCGGAAAGAGAGAGTCACGATGGCAGTATGATTGATGGCAAGCGCAGTGCGTCCGCCCGCATCGCTTGTATCACTTCTATCGCCGGAACCAAAGGGCTTGGAGCGGCCCCTGCCTATTCAGCCTCAAAGCGTTTCCAAAGCCATTATCTTGAGTGTCTCTCTCAGCAGGCCCGGATGCGGCACCTCAATATCTCTATCACTGATATACGTCCGGGTTTCGTGAAGACTGACCTCATTGCCGGCAGCAATTATCCCTTGCAACTTGATGCCAGGGATGTGGCGCAGAGTATTGTGCGGGCCATCGAACAGGGCAAGGATGTGAAGATTGTCGATTGGCGCTATGTTCTGCTTGTGTTCTTTTGGCGGCTCATTCCCCGTTGGCTTTGGACAAGAATGAAGATTTGAACAGGCCACTGGTACTTTCCTGTAACGTATGTTCCCGTTTTGACAAATTCGGTACTTGTTTTTGTGTGTGTTGTTTGCCCTTTTGTTTGTAATTTTGCAGGCGAAAAGAAACAGAAAAATGCAGAATACAAGTAACACAAAATTGGTGGGGAAGATTTTTGCCACGGGCGTGATGTCGTTTTGCGGTGTTGTGAGCGAGACGGCAATGAATGTCACCTTCCCCACACTGATGAATGAGTTTGGCATCGGCACGAGCACGGTACAGTGGATCACTACGGGCTACCTGCTCGTACTGGCGCTCGTTATCACGATGTCGTCTTATCTGAAGCGCAATTGCTCGCAGCGCACGCTTTTCCTTATAGCCATCCTGAGTTTTATCCTCGCCACGCTGGCATGCTTCGCCGCCCCCTCGTTTTCCGTCCTTATGATAGGACGCATGGTGCAGGGTGTAGGCACCGGTATTGCCTTGCCGCTGATGTACAACATTATTTTGGGCGAGGCTCCTAAACAACAGATCGGTACGTTTATGGGCATCGGTATGCTGGTCACCGCCGTGGCTCCGGCAGTAGGCCCCGTGTTGGGCGGATTTATCGTCGATATGTTTGGCTGGCGCTACATCTTTCTCTCGTTGTTGCCCCTGTTGCTGATTTCGCTTGCCGTGGGTTGCAAACTCATCAAGCGGTCGGTTCCGGCGGAGCGCTCACACTTCCATCTCTTCGACTATGCCCTTATTGTGGTGGGTTACTCTACATTTATTCTTGCCCTGGTGCAAGCCTCCTCGGCGGGGTGGGTGAGTGTGGCGGTCATCTCGCTTCTCGCGGTTGCGGTGGTGGCGCTGGGCTGGTTTGTAAGACAGTCGCGCAGGGAGTCGCATCCGCTATTGCGGGTAGAGGTGCTCGGCCACCGCAACTTTATGTTTGCCCTCGCCACCATTCTCATCGCCCAATTTACAGTGCTGGCTTTGGGCTACGCCATACCCAATTATTCGCAGATAGCCAACCATACCGGCGCTTTCACGGCTGGCGGACTGTTGGTGCCCGGCTGTATTGTGGGTGCTATCATCTCTCCGCTTAGCGGAAGATTGCTCGACAAGGTGGGGGCGCGTCTTCCCATTGTGGCTGGCTATGGATTTATGCTTCTTTCGCTCATCCTTTTTGCATGGTTTGGTGACAGTCTTTCTACCATGATGTTCTATGGCTTCTATGTGGTCTTCACTGTCGGGCAGGGATTGGGATGTCCTACGGCCATCACCTTTGGCCTGTCGCAGTTGCCCAAGGATCTCTCGGCTGACGGCAATGCCCTGGTCAACAGTTTTCAGCAGTTGGCTGGCGCTATGGGTACGGCGGTGGTCTCTACAATAGTGGCCTCACAACAACTTTCCGCTCCGGCCTCCCGGTTTGCTGAGGCCACGGCGACCGGTTCTCGTCAGGCTTTTGTGCTGCTCGCCCTCATGCTGCTTGTGGCCTATGTGCTTTGTTGGGTGATGACAAGCAAGCGCCATAAAGAAATGGCGTGAAAATCTTGTCCGGCCAAGTGGAAATGTCTATCTTTGCACGAGGAGTAAAGGGCGGTTTTGTACCGCCATAAATAAAAAATAAGCGTAATGTCAAAGACAGAATGGGAAAAAATGCAGGTCGGCGAGGTGTACAATGATTTCGACCGGGACCTGTTCGATAGAAGGGTAGAGGCAAAAAAACTTTTCCGTGCCTATAACCGTTTGGCCGACGATGAGGTAGACCAACGCAATGATATCATGCGGAGGTTGTTCCGGTCGGTGGGAGAGAATGTATGGATTGAACCGGACTTCCGTTGTGAGTTCGGCAAAAATATCATTATAGGACGAGATGTGTACATCAATTTTGGTTGTGTCATTCTCGACTGTGGAGTGGTGACCATCGGTGACCAGGTGCTTATAGGTCCCAATGTCGGGCTTTTCTCGGGCAACCATACCACGGATGCCGAGGAACGTGCTGCCGGCGGACTGATACCCAAGCCCATCACCATCGGCAATAGGGTGTGGCTCTGCGGCAATGTGACGGTAGTGCCGGGTGTTACTATCGGTGACGATACCATTATCGGGGCGGGTAGCGTTGTCACCCGCGATATTCCGTCCGGAGTCATTGCTGCCGGAAATCCTTGCCGGGTGTTGCGGAAGGTGACCCCGGAAGACAAGGTGGGGTATATGGTTGGGGAAGAATAGGTCTCGCCCGGCTTTGTGAAACATGATGTCATAACATAGAATGTGATGTCAAAATACAGGTATCAAGAAATTTTCTTGGTACCTTTTTTATGCGCTCCGCCGTCAAATGTCATTTGTTTTAGTTTCCTAGCCTGACTATGCTGCGGCAGAATTGCGCCCGGACATTTTCTTTTCCCCGATTGTACAGGGTCTTTGTACGGTTGCTACAAGGGCTTTGTAGTGTCAGTACAAAGGCCTTGTAGCGTCAGTACAAAGGCTTTGTAGCATTCGTACAAGGCCCTTGTAGGAATTCGCGACGGGCAAATTACTAAATTTTATAAAAAAGACGGATTTAGTTGTCTTGGCAAGATAAAATGTATATCTTTGTGCATACCAAAACCGACAATCAATAATATAAAAAAATAATTATGGAAAACAACGATGTGCTCATTGCCCAGTGTGAGGCAAAGGCAAAACAATGGATGACATCTTCCTACGATGAGGCTACGCAAAAAGCAGTGCAGGCCATGGTCGACAATGCCGACAAGACCGAGCTGATAGACAGTTTCTACAAAGACCTTGAGTTCGGTACGGGCGGTCTGCGCGGCATCATGGGTGCCGGTACCAACCGCATGAACATCTACACCGTAGGTACGGCTACACAAGGATTTGCCAACTACCTGAAGAAGAACTTCGCCGACCGTGAGCAGATCTCCGTTGTCGTTTGCCACGACTGCCGCAACAACAGCCGTCTTTTTGCAGAGACTGTTGCCGACATATTCTCTGCCAACGGCATCAAGGCATATCTTTTCGACGATATGCGTCCTACTCCCGAGTGCTCTTTTGCCATCCGTCATCTCGGATGTCAGGCAGGCGTCAACATCACCGCTTCACACAATCCCCGCGAATACAACGGTTACAAGGCTTATTGGGAAGACGGCGCACAAGTACTTTCTCCCCATGATGTAGGCATTATCGCCGAGGTCAACAAGGTGAAAGTGGAAGACGTCAAGTTTGAAGGCAACAAGGAACTTGTCGAAATCATCGGCGAGGACATCGACAAGGTATATCTCGAGCAGGTACATACCATCTCTATCGATCCCGAGGTCATCAAGCGCCAGAAAGACCTCAAGATTGTCTATACACCGCTCCACGGCACCGGTATGGTCATGATACCCCGCAGTCTGAAGGTATGGGGATTTGAAAATGTACACTGCGTGGAGGAGCAGATGGTCAAGAGCGGTGATTTCCCCACCGTCAAGAGCCCCAATCCCGAGAACGGCGAGGCCCTCACTTTGGCTCTCCGCGATGCCAAGGAACTGGATGCCGATATCGTGATGGCCAGCGACCCCGATGCCGACCGTGTAGGTATGGCCTGCAAGAACGACAAGGGTGAGTGGATTCTCATCAACGGCAACCAGACCTGCCTCATCTTCCTCTACTATATCATTACCAACCGCATCAAGACTGGCAAGATGCAGCCCACAGACTTCATCGTCAAGACCATCGTTACGACTGAGGTAATACGCAAGATTGCCGAAAAGCAGCATATTGAGATGCGCGACTGCTATACCGGTTTCAAGTGGATCGCACGCGAGATAGCCCTGTCCGAAGGCAAACAGCAGTATATCGGCGGCGGTGAGGAGAGTTACGGATTCCTCGCAGAGGATTTCGTGCGCGACAAGGATGCAGTGTCTGCCTGCTCGCTGTTAGCTGAGATTTGCGCTTACGCCAAGGATCAGGGCAAGACCCTCTACGATCTCCTGATGGACGTATATCTCGAGTATGGTTTCTCCAAGGAGTTCACGGTCAACGTCGTTCGTCCCGGAAAGACCGGTGCCGACGAGATTAAGGCTATGATGGAGAATTTCCGCAGCAATCCTCCCAAGGAACTCGGTGGAAGCAAGGTCGTACTGTGGAAAGACTATTCTACCCTCGAGCAGCGTGATGCCGAAGGCCATGTCACCCACCTTGATATGCCTACCACAAGCAACGTGCTGCAGTGGTTCTGCGAAGACGAGTCCAAGGTCAGCGTCCGTCCTTCGGGTACAGAACCGAAGATCAAGTTCTATATCGAGGTGAAGGGTGCCATGAAGTGCGCCGGATGCTATGAGCGCTGTGACAAGGAAGGCAGCGAGAAGGTTGCCGCCATCAAGAAGAGTCTCCAGCTCGACTAATTAGACCTACGTCAGATTGAAATACGGCCCGCCTCGAAAGCCGTTCCCTAACACGGAGCAGACTTTCATGGCGGGTCTTTTTATTATGCGAACAATGAAAAAAAAGATTTTTGCCTCCGTTTTGCTTCTTGGCATGGCGTTTATGGTTCGTGCCCAGGTTCAAGACTATGCCCACACGGTCAATCCGCTGATTGGTACCGATTATACCGGCAATACCTATCCTGGAGCCCAGGCTCCCTTCGGTATGGTGCAGTTGAGTCCCGACAATGGCCTTCCCGGTTGGGACCGCATAGCCGGATATTTCTATCCCGACAGCACTATAGCCGGATTCAGCCATACCCATCTGAGCGGTACGGGCGCCGGCGACCTTTACGATATCTCTTTCTTGCCCGTCACACTTCCCGTGCGTGAGGCAGAGGCGCCATTGGGCATACATTCCCGTTTTGACCATGCCGATGAGCATGTACACGCCGGGTATTATGACGTGCGCTTGGCCGACTATGACATTCGGGTGGAACTCACTGCTACGCCGCGTTGTGGTATACAGCGCTATACCTTCCCCGACAATGGCCGTCAGCGTGAGGTTATCCTCAATCTGGCCAAGGCCATGAACTGGGATGCGACCATTGCTACAGATATCCATCAAGTCGATGCGCATACCATTGAGGGATACCGCTTCTCCGATGGTTGGGCGCGTGACCAGCGTGTATGGTTCCGTACCCGTTTTTCGCTTCCTATCAAGGAAATGCGTCTCGATACCGTCTCGCTCGGAGAAAAAACAACGGGAAAAGGCTATGTCGCCCATCTGACGTTCAAAGATGAGGGGAAACGTACTCTTGTCGTCTCCACCGCCCTGTCTCCCACATCTCTTGAGGGCGCCGCGAAAAATTTGGCAGCGGAAGCACCTACCGATGATTTCGACCGGTATCTGGCCGAGGCGGAATCTGCGTGGAACAAGGCCCTGGGTGCCATAGAAGTGGAAGGTGGCAGCGCGGCTGAACGTACCACCTTCTATACCGCTCTGTACCACGCCATGATCGCGCCAACACTCAACTGTGATGTCGACGGCAGTTATCTCGGTGCCGACCGTCAGGTGCACCGCGCGAAAGGGTGGAAAAACTACGGTACCTTCTCCTTGTGGGACACATACCGTGCCGCCCATCCTCTGTACACCATCATCGATGCTGGCCGCGCCGGCGATATGGTACAGTCTATCTTGGCTTTCGGACGCGAGAACGGACGGTTGCCCGTGTGGAACATGTGGTCGTCGGAGACCGATATGATGATCGGATACCATGCGGCCAGTGTCATCGCAGAAGCCATACTCAAGGGCATTCCCGGTATTGATGCAGAAGAGGCCCTCAGACAGTGTGTCGCTACGGCCAATCTTGACAGTTACCGCGGCATAGGTCTGTACAGGCAGTTGGGGTATGTACCCTACGATGTCAAGGAACCGACCCTTGGCGATGACTGGTCGCTCTCCCGCACGCTGGAGTATGCCTATGACGATGCCTGCATTGCGGCCCTTGCCAAACATTTGGGGCACCACGACATCTATCTCACCTTCGCCCAGCGTGCAGGCAACTGGCGCAATGTGTACAATCCGGCATCAACCTTCATGCAACCCCGCGACTCCAAGGGGCAGTTCCAGCCTGCTTTCTCTCCCGACGAGTACACCCCGCACATCTGCGAGAGCAATGCGTGGCACTATATGTGGTCTGTGCAGCAAGATCCCGAAGGCCTTGTCGCTTTGGTAGGAAAAAAGCGTTTTGCTGCCAAACTTGACAGCCTATTTGAGGTCGGACCGCTGGAAAACTCCAAACTTCCCCTTTTCAGCACAGGTATGATCGGACAGTATGCACAGGGCAACGAACCGAGCCATCATGTGGCCTATCTCTACAATGTCATCGGCCAGCCGAACAAGACCCGGCGCTATGTGCACGAGATACTCACCCGTCTCTACAATGACAGTCCGGCAGGACTGTGCGGCAATGAAGACTGCGGGCAGATGTCGGCCTGGTATGTACTCAATGCCATGGGCTTCTATCCGCTCAATCCTGTCAGTTGCCAGTATGAGACGGCTGTTCCTCTATTCCCGCGTATAACCGTCCATCTGTCTTCCGGCAAGAATTTTGTCATAGAGAGCCAAGGATATCAACCGGGAAAATATGAGGTGAAGCGCGTGTTGCTCAACGGAAAGAAACTCCGCGGAACATCATTTGCACATGAGGAACTGCTTCGCGGCGGTACGCTGACATTCGTCATGCAGTAGAGGGAAAGCATATTATAGGCCCCGCCATATACAAAAGAACATCTGTAGACCTGTCACATGACTCGTAAGAATCTTGTGGCAGGTCTCCCTTGTTATAAAAAAACTAAATACATTTTGCCGTTTCGTTCAAATTATCTATCTTTGACCATTAATCTTATATATTGCAGGACTTATGGGCATCTCCGTATAAGTCTGTCTGCTTTCCAAAAAGAACATCAAGTGAAAAGACATATACTGACATTACTGCTGACGCTCGCTTCCGCGGGCCTCTTTGCGCAGAAAATATCCCTCGGCTCGTGTACCACACGCGACGGAGGACTCTACAAAGGCGAAATGCAAGGCGGAAAACCGCACGGTAAAGGCAATACCGTATACAAAAACGGTGATACGTACGAGGGCGAGTATGTCAAGGGCAAACGGCAGGGACAAGGGGTATATACCTTCTCTGACGGTGAAAAGTACGAGGGAGAATGGTTTCAGGACCAGCAGCACGGCTACGGCACCTACTACTTCATGAACAACAACAAGTATGTCGGACTTTGGTTTCGCGACTACCAGCAAGGCCACGGTGTGATGTACTACTACAACGGTGACAAGTACGACGGCAACTGGTTCCAGGACAAACGCCAGGGCAAAGGTGTATACACGTTTGCCGGCGGTGCGTACTATACAGGCAACTGGAAAGACGACCAGAAAAGCGGCAAGGGATTTTTTGATTGGGGCGACGGCACTACCTATGACGGTATGTGGCTGGGCAACCAGCGCTCCGGACGCGGTACCAACCGCTATGCCGACGGTGATGTCTACACGGGCGACTGGAAAGACGATATACAGAACGGCAACGGTATCTACAAATTCCAGAACGGTGATATCTATGAAGGCAACTACTTGGCCGGGGAACGTACCGGAGAGGGTATCTTCAAGTATTCCAATGGCGACAAGTATACCGGACATTTCAATGAAGGCTGTAAGGACGGACAAGGTACGCTCGTCTGGAAGAACGGCGACATGTACGTCGGACAGTGGAAAGACGACGTACAGAACGGACAGGGCAAACTTGTCAAGAAGAACGGCGATGTGTTTGAAGGTTCGTTCAAGAACGGAAAAGTAGACGGCGAGGTCATCATACACTACGCCGACGGCAATAAGTTTAAGGGAACGTACAAGAACGGCAAGCGCAACGGCGCTGCCATCGAGGAAACCAAGGACGGCACCCGCTTCGAGGGATCTTATGTGGACGACAAGCGCGACGGCAAGTTCGTGGAGAAAGACCGCAACGGCGCTGTCGTTAAGCACGGACATTACGAAAGTGGTCGTCGGTTTGAAGACTGAGACGTTCTCCAAAAGAAAGACAATCTATCAAGTATCAGATAAATGGTGGGGTCTGACAGATTCCACTACAAGAGTATCTTTTAGGACCCACCCAAAAAACTTTTCTCTATTATGGCTACAACAAGAAAAGTTGCGACAAAAAAACAAAATACGCAACCCAAAAGAGTCCCCGCACACCTGGGACTTGTGAAGAACGATGCTTACCTGCAACCTTATGAAGAGGCCATCCGTGGCCGTCATGACCATGCCTTGTGGAAGTTGGCTTGCCTTACCTCGAACGGCAAGAACAAACTCAAGGACTTTGCCAACGGACACAAATATTACGGACTCCACAAACTGTCACGCGGATGGGTGTTCCGTGAGTGGGCACCCAATGCTACCGATATCTATCTCGTGGGTGACTTCAACGGATGGACAGAGTCTGAACGTTTCCGTGCCAAGCGACTTGACGATTTCGGCAACTGGGAACTGAAACTCAGCGAAAAGGCCATCAAACATGGCGACCTGTACAAAATGCACGTCTATTGGAACGGTGGACACGGTGAGCGTATTCCCGCATGGTGCCAGCGTGTAGTGCAGGACGAACAGACCAAGATATTCTCCGCCCAGGTATGGCAACCGGAGAAACCTTATGAATGGAAGAAAAAGACCTTCCGTCCCAACAAGTCTCCGCTCTTGATCTACGAGTGCCATATCGGTATGTCGCAGGATGCCGAGAAGGTGGGTACCTACAACGAGTTCCGCGAGAATGTGCTTCCCCGCATCGTCAAGGACGGATACAATTGCATCCAGATCATGGCCATACAGGAACATCCCTACTATGGTTCATTCGGATATCATGTGAGCAGTTTCTTTGCTGCCTCCAGCCGTTTCGGTACGCCTGAGGAGTTGAAGCAACTGATCGATACTGCCCATGCCAACGGCATTGCCGTCATCATGGATATCGTGCATAGTCACGCTGTGAAGAATGAGGTGGAAGGTCTTGGTAACTTGGCCGGCGATCCCAACCAATATTTCTATCCGGGCGACCGTCACGAGCACCCCGCCTGGGATAGTCTCTGTTTCGACTACGGCAAGGACGAGGTGATGCACTTCCTCTTGTCCAACTGCAAGTATTGGTTGGAGGATTTCCATTTCGACGGTTTCCGTTTCGACGGCGTTACTTCCATGCTTTATTACAGTCACGGACTCGGTGAGGCTTTTTGTAACTATGGCGACTATTTCAACGGCCATCAGGATGACAACGCTATCTGCTATCTGACCTTGGCCAACCTGCTCATCCATCAAGTGAACCCCAACGCCATCACCATTGCAGAGGAGGTGAGCGGTATGCCTGGATTGGCTGCCAAGTTTGAGGATGGAGGATACGGGTTTGACTACCGTATGGCCATGAACGTGCCCGACTTCTGGATTAAGACTATCAAGGAACTGCCCGACGAGGCATGGAAACCCAGTTCTATTTTCTGGGAGGTCACCAATCGGCGTGCCGATGAGCGTACCATCAGTTACTGTGAGAGCCATGACCAGGCTTTGGTGGGCGACAAGACCATCGTGTTCCGTCTGATTGATGCCGATATGTACTGGCATTTCCGCCGCGGCGATGAAAACGAAACGGTATACCGCGGCATCGCCCTTCACAAGATGATACGTCTGGTGACGGCATCCACCATCAACGGCGGTTATCTCAACTTCATGGGCAATGAGTTCGGGCACCCCGAATGGATAGACTTCCCCCGTGAGGGCAACGGATGGAGCCATAAATATGCCCGCCGCCAATGGAACCTGGTCGACAATCCAGAACTCGACTACCACTTCCTCGGCGATTTCGACAAGGCCATGCTGAAGGTGCTCAAGATGGAGAAAAACATACAGAACTACCCCGTTGTGGAAATTTGGCACAATGACGGTGACCAGATATTGGCCTATCGTCGCGGCGACCTGGTGTTCGTGTTCAATTTCAGTCCGACAAAGTCGTACACGGACTATGGATTCCTCGTTCCTACAGGTTCCTACGATGTTGTGCTGAATACCGATGCCAAGGAGTTTGGCGGTAACGGATTTGCCGATGACACCATGACGCACCTTACCAATTATGATCCGGCCTACATTGATGAACACAAGGAATGGCTGAAACTCTATATCCCGGCACGGTCAGCTGTGGTATTGAAGAAAAATTGACAATGAACTCAAACAAAAGAAAAAATTTTGATACACTGACTTACGGGATATGCGCAATACTCTTTTGCGCATTCTCGTTTGTCTTTCTTTATTGCTACCAGGACGACTTGCTCACTGTGACGCAGGCCGTCCTTTCGCATGGACAGACCCACTACGACCGGCTTATCGGTGCAACGCTGATTACGGTTGTGCTGATGCTTCTCCATGTTGGCGTGATGCGGTTGTGGCACAATTTCTCGTTGTTGCCCGGCCTTTCCTTTTTCCCTTCGGCCTTGTGCTTGGGTCTGTTGACAAGCATGCGGCTTGACGGTGGAGTGTATACGTTCTATCCGGCAACGGTATGGTTTGTCGCATTGCTGGTGGTCTATATTGTCATCGTTGCGGTATTGCGGCAGATGGACATTGCCGTGCTGAGTATTGCCCGCCACATGACGATGGCGGGCAAATGGCTGGTCAACATCGGCTTGATGGCCATGTCGCTCATTACCGTCATGTGTCTGTGCAACAATGACAAGATATGGCATGCCCGTGCCTATGCCGAGCAGTGTCTGATAGACGGCGACACAGACGGGGCGCTTGCTGTACTCGATCAGGTACAGGAACCGGACTCCAACCTTCTCATGTTGCGGGCCTATGCTTTGTCGCAGAAAGGAGAACTGGGCGAGTGCCTTTTCAAGCGGAACGTGACGGGCGGATCTTCCGTTCTTCTTCCTACGGACAGTATAGGACCGGTATTTATCATATATCCCGAGCGTGATCTGTACCGCCGTATGGGCGGCATGTTTTCCCGTCCCATGTCTCCAATGGTATATTTGGAAAAACTCAGAAAATATGGCCGGGCAAAATCTCCTGCGGGCGACTATCTCCTGTGCGGGTATCTGCTTGACAAAAACCTTGACGCTTTTGTCGACAATATCGGCAAGTATTATACCGTCAACGACTCAACACCTCTGCCCAGGCACTACCGCGAAGCTCTTCTGCTCTATACGCACCGTCATTCCGCACCCCGGCTGGTCTACAAGAACAATATCATGGAGGCCGACTTCCAGGACTATCAGAAATTGGAGGGCGATATTCAAAATGCGCTGGAGCGCCAAGTGAAATTGCGCGACACGTTTGGCAATACGTATTGGTATTATTATCAGTACGGAAAATAGAAGAAATAACAATCTTCGCATCCTTAGAATACGCATAAATGGCGACAAAACCTTTGTTTTGTCGCCATTTATGCTTGTGCGAAAGAAATCTCTTTAGAACTTACCTTGTTCTCATCGCTTCACTGAGGTATTTCCCCGTGATGCTTTCTTTGCTGGCTGCCACCTCTTCTGGTGTTCCGCAGCAGACCAGACGGCCGCCTTTATTGCCTCCGTCCGGACCGAGGTCAATGACATAGTCGGCGCATTTGATGATGTCCATATTGTGTTCTATGACAATGATGGAATGGCCTCTGGACAGAAGGGCGTCGAAGGAGGATAGAAGTTTCTGTATGTCGTGGAAATGAAGTCCTGTGGTCGGTTCGTCGAAGATGAACAATGTCGGTTCTTGTTTCTCCTGACCGATAAAATAGGCCAGTTTTACGCGTTGGTTCTCGCCACCGGACAGGGTGGAAGAGCTTTGCCCGAGTTTGATGTATCCTAAACCGACAGCATCAAGCGTTCGGAGACGGTTGACAATGGTTTTCTCTTTGTACAAGGTGAAAAATTCGATGGCCTCGGAGATGGTCATGTCCAGTACGTCGTTGATGTTCTTTCCGTGGAATCGCACTTCGAGCACATCGTGTTTGAAACGCTGGCCGTGGCAGGCGTCGCAGGTCAGAACAAGGTCGGCCATGAACTGCATTTCCACTGTGATGACACCGGCACCCTTGCACTCTTCGCATCTTCCGCCCTCAGTGTTGAATGAGAAATGTTGGGCCGTATAGCCCATCTGCTTGGACAATGGCTGTTCGGCGAACAATTGGCGGATGGCATCGTAAGCCTTGACATAGGTCGCCGGATTGGAGCGCGTACTTTTGCCGATCGGGTTCTGGTCGACAAATTCTACATGACGTACGAGTTGCCAGTCTCCTTCAAGCGAGGAATATTCGCCGGGCGCATCGGCCACCTCGTTGAGGTGGCGTTTCAGGGCAGGATAGAGGATGCCCTTGACCAACGACGACTTGCCTGATCCGCTTACGCCAGTGACGACGGTCAGGACGTTGAGCGGAAATTTGACGTTGATGCCGCAAAGGTTGTTCATTCGTGCTCCGCATACATCTATTGTCCGGTTCCATGCGCGGCGGCTTTGGGGGATGAGGATAGGCTCCTGGCCCAAAAGGTACTTGACGGTGTGGCTGCGGCAATCGGCCGTGGCGGCATCGGCAATCTCGTCGAGAGGACCTGCATATACAATCTCTCCTCCCAGGCGTCCTGCGTCAGGACCAACGTCTATGAGGTAGTCGGCCGAGCGTATGATGTTCTCGTCATGTTCTACTACAATGACGGTGTTGCCCATCTCTTGCAGGGATTTGAGTACATGAATGAGACGGTCGGTGTCACGGCTATGGAGGCCGATGCTGGGCTCGTCCAATATATACACGGATCCGACAAGCGGACTTCCGAGCGAGGTGGCCAGGTTGATGCGCTGGCTTTCACCGCCGCTTAGGGTGTTGGAGGACCGGTTGAGGGTAAGGTATCCCAGTCCGACATCAAGGAGAAACTGTAGCCTGTGACTGATTTCGGACAGCAGGCGTTTGGCTATCGTGACCTCTTGCTCAGGAAGAACAAGGGCGTCAAACCACTGCTTGAGATTTGCAATGGGCATCTCTACAAGGTCGGTGATGCTCATTCCCCCGACCTTTACCCATGTCGCTTCGGGCTTCAGCCGTGTGCCGTGGCATTTGGGACATATTGTCTTTCCGCGGTATCGGCTGAGCATGACACGGTACTGAATCTTGTACTGGTTGTCGGTGACCATCTGGAAGAAGGCATCGATGCATACCTTGTCCTTGACACTCTTCTTGCGCTCAGACGGAAGTCCATGCCAAAGCATGTCCTTTTGTTGTCGGGTGAGCTGGTAGTAGGGGGTGAAGATGGGAAAATTGTCCTTTTCGGCGCGGCGGCAGAATTCGGTTTTCCACATTCCCATTTTCTCTCCGTGCCAGCACTGTACGCAACCGTCGTATACGCTCAGTCCGGAGTCGGGGATGACGAGTTTCTCGTCGATGCCTACCACCCGTCCGAACCCTTCGCACTCTGGGCAGGCTCCCAGGGGGGAGTTGAAGGAAAACAGGTTGTCACTGGGTATTTCGAACTTGATGCCGTCGGCCTCGAAACTTGTCGAGAAATCATAACTGATGTTTGACGGGAAGAATGTGATGCGGCACCGGCCGTCTCCCTCGTAAAAGGCTGTTTCGGCGGAGTCGACAAGCCGGGATATAGCGTCCTTTGAGTGGCTGACACTCATCCGGTCGATAAGAAGGTATATATCCTCGGCTTGAACGCTGGATACCAGTTCCTGATCTTCAAGAAACTCGTCGATTCTGACAAATTGGCCTTTGTACCAGATTCTGGAATAGCCTTGCTGAACCTCTATGCCGAGTTGTGTCTTGAGATCACGGCCTTCAGTGATGTGCAGAGGCGCAAGAATGGAGAATTTCGTCCCTTCGGAATATTGGGTGACGCACTGCAGAATGTCATCCGTAGAATGTACCTTCACCTCGTTGCCGCTGATAGGGGAATAGGTGTGTCCGATGCGTGCGAACAGCAGGCGGAGGTACTCGTAGATTTCGGTGGATGTGCCGACCGTACTTCTCGGGTTGCGTGAGATGACCTTCTGCTCTATGGCGATGGCGGGAGGCAAGCCCTTGATATAATCACATTCGGGTTTGCTCATCCGCCCCAGGTATTGGCGGGCGTAGGAAGAAAGAGATTCGACATAGCGCCGTTGGCCTTCGGCATAGATTGTGTCGAAAGCCAACGAGGATTTTCCTGATCCGGAAACTCCTGCTATGACGATAAAACGGTTGTGGGGTATCTTTAGGCTGACGTCCTTCAGATTGTTGACGCGTGCGCCTTTGATGTCAATGTTTTCCATTTGTTACGAATTCATCGCAATCAAGAACTCCTCGTTGGTTCGTGTCTTTTGCATGGAGTCGCTTATGGTCTTCATGGCTTCCAATGGTGTCATGTCGGCGATGGCACTCTTGCGGAGTACCCACATACGGTCGAGGGTGGTCCTGTCTTGCAGCAGATCGTCGCGGCGTGTGCTTGAGGCGACAAGGTTGACAGCAGGGAAGATACGTTTGTTGGAGAGCGAGCGGTCGAGTTGGAGTTCCATGTTGCCGGTACCCTTGAATTCCTCGAAGATGACCTCGTCCATTTTCGAACCGGTGTCGATGAGGGCCGTTGCGATGATGGTCAGTGATCCGCCGCCCTCTATGTTTCTTGCTGCTCCGAAGAAACGCTTGGGCTTTTGCAGGGCATTGGCATCGACACCACCGGTCAATACTTTTCCGGATGCTGGAGATACCGTATTGTATGCTCTTGCCAGACGGGTGATGGAGTCAAGGAAGATGACAACGTCGTGACCGCACTCTACCATGCGCTTTGCCTTTTCGAGTACGATGCCGGCAATCTTTACATGGCGCTCAGCCGGTTCGTCAAAGGTGGAGGCAATCACCTCTGCGTTGACGGTACGGGCCATATCGGTGACTTCCTCCGGACGTTCGTCGATAAGAAGCATCATCAGATAGGCTTCGGGATGGTTGGCGGCGATGGCGTTGGCTATGTCCTTCATCAGTATGGTCTTACCCGTCTTGGGCTGGGCTACGATAAGGGCGCGCTGGCCTTTGCCGATAGGCGAAAACAGGTCGACAATGCGTGTACTGAGATTGGTTGTGGCCGGATTGCCGCAGAGGGTGAATTTTTCGTCGGGGAAGAGGGGGGTCAGGTGTTCGAAGGCAATTCTGTCGCGTACGTCGGCGGGGTTGCGTCCGTTGATCTTGTCAATGCTTGTCAGCGGGAAGTATTTCTCTCCGTCGCGCGGCGGACGTACATGGCACTGTACGACGTCACCGGTCTTGAGACCGTAGTGTTTTACCTGTTGGGTGGAAACGTATACGTCGTCTGGAGATGAAAGATAGTTGTAGTCGCTGGAACGGAGGAATCCGTAGCCGTCGGGCATCACTTCAAGAACGCCGTTGGCGGTGATAATGTCGGAAAAATCGTATTGTCCGCTTTCGCCGGACGGTATCTGTTGGAAGGTCGGGGCTACAGACGGTTGCATGGGAGCCGTTGTAGGATTGTCGAACATATCGTAGGTCGGAACAGCCCCTTGGTCTTCTATCGGAAGGTCTACGATGGGGATGAAATCGGTGCCGTCGCCGGGATCGCCTTCCCAAATTCCCTTTTCTATATTGTCGCGTGCTTCTTCTGCGTTTTCGTTGTGGGCATTGATCTTTGCCTGAAGTTGCTCTAGGAGATTGTTTTCGTTCTCGTCGTTGCCTTCTTTTGCGCTGGTGGCAAATGCAGCTTCGGGTATCTGGTCGTTGTCGGGAACTGCCGTTTCTGTCTCCTGTGCCGGTGTGTCTTCATATTCAGAGACTTGCTCTGTTACAGGTTCCGGAACTTCGTCTTGGCTTGTTGCAACAGGCGCTTCTGCGATGGTCGCGTCATTGTTGTCGGCTTCTGCCATAGCGAGAAGTTCCAACTCTTTTTTTGATTTTCTTCCCCGGTGCTTTGCGGGTGTGGCAGTGACTTTTTCGCCCGATACGGAAGTCTCGTTGTCGGATATTGTGGGTGACTCTCCGAAAAGGTTGGGTTGTATGGGGTGTTCTGTCTTGTTTTTTTTGAGGTCGAAATTCTCGCCTTCTTTCCCATTTACGGAATACACTCGGTCGGTGTCTTTCTTTACAATGCGGGTGCGGCGGCGCTTTGTACCCAATGGGTTCTTGTTGCCTTCAACCTCGGCTTGCTTGTCTAATATATTGTAGATCAGTTCGTCATGGTCTGTGCTTCCATTGCAGTCTACACCTATCTCATTGGCAATATCCAACAGTTCGGGTATGCCTTTAGATGATAAATCGTCTTTGCTATACATTCTGATAAGTAAAATGAAAGTGATGATTATTCGGTTTCACGATTGTGAAACCCATCGGTCGTATTTCAATGCAAAGGTAATAAAAATACAGAAAGTAACGGTCGCTTTGCATTTTTTCTTTCTGCGATTAACACTACTTAACCGATAGAATGGGCAGTAAAATATCGTTTGTGCAGCCTGAATTCTATGACGGATATGTAAGAATAAAAGAAAATAGGAGAAAAACGACTTTGTTTTCCTCCTACTCAATTGTATCTTGTGATGTTTTATTTGGTTTTGACCGCGCGGATGGGTAGATTGGACACGGTGGTCATCAGACAATCACGCATCACGCATTTTCCGTTTTTGTCGACAACGAGTGTGGGGCAGTATAGTTTTTTGTCAGCGCCGGTGTAGACCACGTTTGAACGCAGACAAAGTCGGTCGCCGTTCTCGCCTTCGATGTAGGGCAGGAGAATAGAGGTGCCGTTATGGGTCAGTTCCATCACTGTGACGCCCTTCTTGCGATGATACACGTTTGATTCGCAGCAGGAGGCAAGTTCCTGCAGTTGTTCCACGGTCGGTATGCGCCAATCCTTGCCCATCACCTGTGTTGCGGCATCTTCGCTGCTACCGGGAATGATACGCTTGGCGTTGTAGGTTTTTCCGTCTACAGTCCATGTCGTTTCTGTACCCGGCACGCGGTTGAGGGCCAGCAGTCGTTTCTTGATGGTGGTTTGTTGGTCGGCCGTCATCGGTGTGGTGTCTCCCCATTTGAAGAGCGAACCGCTTTCCCAACTACGTTTGGCTCCGACATTCATACCACTCCACAATGTCTTGCTTTCCATATGGAAATCGGCTACCGACAGTGTGTCGGTCTCCGGAGTAGGGAGTTTGTCGCGGTGGATGAAGCGGATGTCAGCCACAAGATACATCGGTATCTGTATCTCCTTCTTCGGGAAATACTTGTCGTTGGTCACAATTCTGAGATAACTGACGGTATCGACTACGCTATTGATAGTGTCGACCTTGAATTCTTGGGCGGATATGTTACCGATTGACGCAAAGATTGCCAATAACAGAAAATATATCTTGCTTGCAGTGTTTGTCTTTTTGTTATTTTCTTTCATGTCTTCTGTTTTTTATGTTGATGTTCCATTCTTTGATATTATAGGCTGAGTCTATGCGGCCGTCTTCAGTGAAGAAACCGGTGTCGTCTACATACACATTGTCTTCTCGAGAGGTATATCTGATGTCTACCACATTGTAAAAGACTTTCTTATTATAGGACTTTTTCGGATAGAACGTTTGGCGTTCGGCTCCAGCAAATCGTGCACTGATAGAGTGATCGTTGGGCGTGTTCTCAATGATGTTGCCCAATAACAGGAATTTGTAGGCATCGTCATCGCAGTATATTGGTATAGAGGTAATCAAGTTTTTAATACTTCAGATTGATGTTTTTTCTTGTTGACATCACATTGGAATCTATCGGTCTACCTACCATGAGGGCCGGAAGTCTTACTGAACGGTCTAATTTTATCAGACAACATCCTTCCGGTGTGATTTGCAGTGCCCATGCTTTGGAGTTATCGTCTCCTTCGGGCGCAAGTGTAGAAGTCCATAGACAAGCATATCTTGCAGGTCTTTTCCTCACACATAGGGTATACTCGCTCATTTCACTTTGTGGACATTCCTTTAATGTTATTGGGTTTACAGTAGCAATTTTTGTTAATGGATCGTAGAAATTGTTATCGTATGTAGAGTAGTTGCCCCTTCCATTGAAAAGTTCTTCATCTTCTCTTGATGAAATATAAAAGCAATAGTCATTGGGATTGTATAGTCTTATATAGGTTTTGGGATTTCTCTTGCTTAGATCTGTTAAATGATTTGTACGATAGGTATCTTCATTATTACGTTCCCACATAATGTCTCTTCCGCAGTGTTTGAGTAAATATTCGACATCTGCTTTTGATGCCATCCATATGGGGCTGTCTGCATAGGATATTCCCACCCCATGTTGTCTCGTTTGGTCTACGGCTATGTTTGCAAAATAGTCGTATTGGGTATGTGCAATGTCCTCCCCCATATCTATGTATTGATAGTCCCAAAATCTCCCATTGTATGATGTTTTGTAACAAATGGTATCATGAAAATCTAAGGCACCCCATGCACACTCGCGATTGTAACCTTGAAATTCTCCCCATGATTTTAGTCCGTTTCCTGACTTCATCACTTTTTTGCGCCATCACATAGCGCTTATTGAAAATCAGA
>CAVFEZ010000007.1:0-46677 GCA_963621665.1 Akkermansia muciniphila
GTCGGGGTATTGCTCCACAGGCAGGTTGAACAGCGAGATCAAGCCCACCATCACAATCAGCACGGCGATGCATATCGCCATCACCGGGCGCTTGATAAAGATATTGCCTTTCATTTTACGGTTTCTCCTTCTTTCACCATACCTGCACCTTCACTCACGATAACATCGCCCGGCTTCAGGCCATTGCGGACGATGAAACTCGTACCGTCGTCTATACTCTCCACCTCGATGAGCTGGGCGACAGCCTTGCCGCCGACTACCTTGTAGACAATACGCTTGTCCTGCTGCTGCACGGTAGACGACTGGGGGATGACGATACAACCCTTCATCGTTGTGGGAATGATGACATTGCCCGATCCGCCGCTGTTGAGCAGACGCTCGGGATTGGGGAACTCGGCCCTAAGGGTCACCGCACCTGTCTCGGTATTGATGACACCGCTGATGCTCTCCACCCTACCCTTGTGGGCATACATGCTCTGGTCGCCCAACTGCAGGCTCACCTCGGGCATGTTACGAATGGCGGCATCCTTGGAACCGTACTGCCGTACAAAGGAGAGGAGCTGCTTCTCGGTCATGGAGAAGTACACGTACATCTGCGAATTGTCGCTCACGGTGGTCAGCGGCTTGGGCATCGAAGCACTCACCAACGTTCCCACACGGTAGGGCAACACGCCCACTACGCCGTCGGCCGGACTGCGTACCTCGGTATAGGAAAGGTTGTTGCGTGCATCGGTCACCTGGGCCTTGGTCTGCGCCAACTGAGCCTTGGCCGAACGATAGGCATTCTCGGAGGTCTGCAGCGTGAAAGACGAAATGACCTTCTGCGCATAGAGTTCCTTGTTGCTCTCATAGGTCAGCGTGGCCGAAGAAAGCGAGGCCTCGGCCGCACTCTCTGCAGCAACCGCCGTGGCGAGAGCAGCGCGGTAAGGCACCTGATCGATGACGAAGAGCAACTGACCCTTGGTCACCTTGTCACCCTCCTTCACGCAGAGCCGCTGTATCTTTCCCGACACCTGGGGATAGATGTCAATGTCCTGGCGACCCTTGATCGATGCCGAATAACTGGTAGTCAGATTCTTGTCCATACGCTGCACGGACATGGTCTTGTAACTTGCATTGCTTACTGATACTTGCTTCTTTTGTTGGCAAGAAGTTGCGAGGGCCAAACCCAATGTCATCCCTACACAATAAATCAATCTTCTTCTAATTGTCATCATGTTCTTGTCTTTGTCAAAAAAACTCCCCTTGGGAGAAATCATGTGCAAAAGTAGCCCGATTGCTCCGGCAAAGCCGCAATTGTATCGGTACGGAATTTTTCAAAATCGGAACTCGGCCACAAACTGAACAAAAGTGTTCCTAAAATGAAAAATGTCGGACTTCTTCCCGTCAATGCACGACGAAATGCGTAACTTTGCAACACAATACATTATATAAAGGGTGGAAATTCAATAGACAGGCATGAACATTTCAGCATACCACAAGATGATGACAGGCGGCGTGGCCGCAGGAAAAGATATGGACCTGCAGTTCACGACAGGCAAATACTACTGCGCAGAAGACACTGTCATCCTGTTTGTCGGAAAGGGAAATGCACGGATAGAAATAGACTTCATACCCTACGACCTGCAGTCAGGCAGCGTCGTCACCGTCTCGCCCAAGTCGACCGTACGCTGCACGGAGGCAAGCGATGACTTCTCCGGTGCATTTCTTGCCTTCGACCATCCGTTTGCCGTCGAGGTCATGCCGCGTCCCGAACCGACCTTCCTCGACTTCATAAGGAGTTATCCGTTGGGAGAGATGCCCGCAGACCGCATTGAGCCGCTCAATGCCGGCATCGGCAATGTGGCCCACTTCCTGTATGGAAACGAGGGCACACACCGCATGCAGATTGTGAAGAATATCGTACAGGGCATACTCCTCGAGCTGTACGACACCATCAAGGCAAAGTTTCTAGAAAACAAGCCCGCCGAGGTCAACCGACTCAACGAACACTTCATGCAGTTCATCCACCTCGTCTACGAGCACGGCGCCAAGGAACGCGAAGTGGCGTTCTATGCCGACCGCCTCTGCATCACACCGCGATACCTTTCGAAAATCGTCCGCACCACAACAGGCGAGACCGCCAAGGATATCATCAACCGCCACTGCGTACAGGAGATCAAGGCCCTTCTGCGCACCACCAACGACAGTCTGCAGGCCATCGCCCTGCAACTCCACTTCCCCGACCAGTCATTCTTCACCCGCTACTTCAAGAAAATGACCGGTATGACACCGACGGAATACCGGGCCAATGAGAATACGCTTTAGACGGAGTATAAGGTTCAAATACCCGGCATTTTTTGACCTGTATCAATAAAACACCCCAACAGACTCACTTTTTCGTCAAATTGTTTGCGCACACAGTAACAACATCCTACCTTTGCACCGTCGAAAGACAAAAGGATAACTATTAAGAATGAAGGGCCCTGTGAAGGGTCAGAACTAAAAAAAAGAAAGGTAAAAAGATTATGGTAGCATTATTTGTATTGGCCGTAGTCGCAATCATGATTGCACAGGCCGTGAACGTAGGACACAAGATCGATTTGCGCTAAGCAGTCGCTCGGGTGGTCCACCCGAAAGGAAATCAAGTTTTTGAGATCGCACATAGAAAGAATGGCGAGTCGAGCGCACCATACGCTTGATTCGCCATCTTTCGTATATGCGTACACCTGTTTTTTTTCATATACCTCAGCGCGTAATTGATGGAAAAAACGTATATTTGCACCGAAACATACAACAACGTACCGTTTGAGTCAAAAACAGTACGACAACAGAAAGGACACTCACAATGGGACTGCAAGACAAGTATATCAGATTTGACTGGGCAATCAAACGTTTGCTCCGCCAAAAAGCGAATTTCGGCGTACTCGAAGGTTTTCTGACCGTATTCCTTGGAGAACCCATCCATATACTGGAAATACTCGAAAGCGAAGGCAACCAGCAGACGGAGGACGACAAGTTCAACCGTGTGGACATCAAAGCCAAGAACAGCAAAGGCGAAATCATCATCGTCGAGATACAAAATACCCGCGAACTGTACTATCTGGAGCGTATTCTCTATGGTGTAGCCAAAGCCATCACCGAACACATGAAGCTCGGGCAGTCGTACAAGGAAGTGAAGAAGGTATACTCCATCAGCATACTCTACTTCGACATCGGCAAGGGCAGCGACTACTTGTATGTAGGCCAGAACCGCTTCTTGGGTGTACACACCAACGACCAACTGGTAGTCAACACCAAGGAGAAGAACGCCATCGTTGCGAAAAACCCGTCGGAGATATTTCCCCTATATGTGCTCATACGCGTCAACGAGTTCAACAAAGTGGCCGTCTCTCCCATGGAGGAATGGATGGAATACCTCAAGACCGGCATCATCGACCCCGACACGAGCGCGCCCGGACTGAGAGAAGCCCGCCAAAAACTGCAATACCACTCCATGACCGATGCCGAACGGCACGCCTACGACGAACACGTCAATGCCGTAATGATACAAAACGACGTACTTGATGCCGCAAGGATAGAAGGCCTCAACGAGGGACGTGCCAAAGGCATGGAAGAAGGCAGAGCCAAAGGTATGGCGGAAGGCAGAGCGGAAGGCAGAGCGGAAGGCAGAGCGGAAGGCAGAGCGGAAGGTAGAGACGAGCGTTCCATAGAGATTGCCCGTAAGATGCTGGCCAAAGGAAAGACGGTCGAGGAAATCATGGAGTTCACCGAGTTGGACCGTGAATGTATCGAAGGACTGAAAGCATAGGAAATTCTGCAAAGAAACACCCGCAAAACAAACTGACAGACAAGCGGAAACAAAAACAGACAGGCGGAACCTGCAGCGCTCATGGCTGCAGGTTCCGCCTGTCTGTTACTATTAAGGGGAACAAAAAACCTTACTTGTGCTGGACAATCAAGTAGCGTGACGCTCCCCAAAATGCGCTTGCATTGGTGACATGGAGCGTTGTGGAGCCGCTGCCCACTTCCAGTGTATACGACGACTGCGGATGGACGGTCAGCACCTTGACATCCTTGCCGGCAATGGTGAAGTCGGTATGCTGGCGCGTGTCCACACTACGAAACTTGCTGTTGTCCACACTCGAGAGATCCACCTTTTTCTTGGCCAGAAATCCTCCCTTGAGCACCCCCATGGCCGAGAGCTGCTTCTTGGTGCCGATAAGCACATAGCCTGTACTCATCTTGGCAATCTCCTCGTTGGCACTACGCAGGTCTTCTGTCTTGGTCGTGTTCTCCTCCGTGAGCGTAGCCACATCGGCATTGAGGCGCGACACATGACCTTTGAGCGTGGTGATGTCGGCATTCTTGCTGTCGAGTTCGCTGCGGAGTTGCGCAATCATGGCCTCCTTCTCCTCGATCTGCTGCTGCAGACCGGCGATGATGGTACGGAACTGGCGGCTACGGGCATCGTCACGCTGCCCGAGCCGCTTTTCCAGTTCGGCGATGCGCTGACGCTGCTCGTTGAGCGTATATTCAAACACGCGGAGATTGTCGCGAATCTGCCGCTTCCGCGACAAAGGCACACCCTCCCGCGTGACAAATATCATCTGTTCGCGGCCGTTGATGCTGTCCATGCTGGAGGCCACGATGTCGAGAAACTCGTTGAGCCGCTCGTTCTCGGCCATCACCGAGTCGCGCTGTGTATCGGCTGACGGGTCTGTTCCGGTCTTTTCCTTGCCGCCGCAAGCGACCATTGCCATGATGGCGAGAAACAGACATACTGACTGTAATATCGTTCTCATTGTTGTTGCTTTATTGCTTATGCTTTATTTCGATTATTCCACATTTCCATTGCGGATGCGGGACTGTACAGACTCGTCTGCATTGTACCACACGCCGTTGTAGGGTTGGTCGTCCTTGAATGTGCCACGGAAGAACATGCCGTTCTCCTTGATGAAGTAAGTACCTGTCCCAAACTTGTTGGCGATAAACGACCCGCGGTAGATATCTCCGTTCTTGTAATAGAGTACGGCGGCACTGTCTTCGCGCATACCATTGAGATATGCCCCCTCGTAGCGGGTACGGCCATCCACATCGTCGATATAGGTGACCACGCCACGGCCTTGCGGCATACCGTTGACCACCTCACCCTTGAACTTCATGATGATGCGTCCGTCGCTGGCGTAGATGGGCTTCTCGGTGACGGTGTCAGTATTGACTACTTCCTCTTTCCCGGTCTTTCCGTTCTTCAGAAAGAAAAAGGCGGCGCCGAAAGCCACTACCAAACCTACGACCACACAGATGACGGTCACCAAGACTCTGTTTTTGGGTTTGGGCTTGGGAAGTGGATCTGTGCGGGGGGCTGGCACGGGATCTACTGGAGGATCCAAAAAATCATAACCGTTTTGGAATTGCTGTTCTTGTTTCTGCTGTTTCTGACGCACCAGTTCCTCATAGGTCAGGGTCTTCTCCTTTTGGGAGGCATCATCCCTATAAGTCGTGTCTTCTCCATAAACCGTATTCTCACTTTTTTCGGTATAGTTGACAGGGAGTTTGCCCTCCATCATACCGATAAACTGCGCCATGGTAGGACGCTCATTCGAGGAGACCGCCATTGCGCGGCGGACAAGTGCCCATGTGCGGTCGCTCACATTGGCGGGCTTGGGCGTGAAGGGTTTTCCGCCGACCCATACCATCGGTTCGGGCGGCACCTGACCGGTAAGCATGGCGTAGAGCGTGGCACCCAGACTGTACACGTCGCTCTTGGGCGAGAAATCGTAGAGTGACGAGTATTGCTCAAGCGGAGCGAAGCCTTTGGTCAGTCCCGGAGGCGTGGTGCTCGTCTGCTGTCCGTTTTCGTCATAGTTCTTGGCGATACCAAAATCAATCAGCATCGCGTCGCCGCGACCCGTAAGCATGATATTGGCTGGTTTGAGGTCGTAGTGGCACATGTGCTTCTGCGTGTGCATATAGTCGAGTGCAGACGCTATCTGCATGGTATACCTCAGCGCTTCCTGCTCGGGCATCGCGCCACGATGGTCAATATAGTCCTTGATGGATCCGCCGCCTATGAACTGCATGACGTAGTACACGGTGTTGTTCTCCTCGAACACGCTGAGCACATGCACGATGTTGGTATGGCTCAATCCTGATATTTTTTTCGCCTCGCGTATAAAACTGCTTTTATACTGTTCCACCTGCTGGGTGCTCTTTATATTAGGCACTACCACACCAGTGGTCTGCTGCTCGCGCTGACAGTCGCTCTTCATGAAGAACTCCTTGACGGCCACGTCTATGCTCTGTTCGAAACTGGCCAGATTGCCTTCCAGTGTCTGTCGCATCGAAGCCACATAGGTGATGCCCGTCGCACCCTGACCTATCGCCTGTCTGATGGTGTATTTTCCGCCCTGCAATTGGGTGCCGGCTGGCAGGGCCTCTAAGATATTGTTGTTCATAGTTGTATGCTATTTATTTGTTCCTTTTTTCCCTTCTGTATTTGGCCGCGTAGTACTTCCGCTCCCTGACGAGTCGACAACTTTTTCAACTACACGTTTTTTTGCGTCACCCTTATCGATTTCTTCAGAAATTTCACCTCCTCCAAATTGTCGGGCTTCATCTGTAACACCTTTGGCAGCTTCTATTGCCTTGCCAGAAAAATTAGGATTTCCCGTTGTCGTGCCTGTTGTTCCATCTTGTAATTTTTTTACAGAAACTCCCCGGGAAATCGTTCCCGCATTATTTTTTTTCGGACTACTTACCGTACCACTCCCCGAAGACACCTCAACATCACCACTACTCCAATCGTCATCGTTGGCCTTGGGAGAAGTGACCGTTGAGGGAATTGGTATCGGTTCGGCGTTCTCCTTATTGCCTTTCTTGTTGAATACGAACAAGCAGACCACGAGAAGTACGATGACGGCTGCGAGGATACCGATGACGAGGTATAGTTTATTGTTCTTGGGTTCAGGGGCAGCCATCATCGGGGCAGCGGCACTGGCCATAGTATCGGTGCAATCCACAGTTACCTCTGCCGTTTCGGAAGGATTGACGGCCTCGACCACCACTTCCTGGGTTGTGGGGGCCACGGTGGCTTTGGTCTGTACATCACCGGCGATGGACTCCACGGTCTCGGTGTGGGCTGCTGCAAAAGGACCAAGGCCGAAGGTTTCGAGCAAAGCCTTGTTGCGCAGACGTGCCTCCTGCTCGTCGTCGGGTGCGTCGGCATCAATAGCATCGTGCTCTACGGCTTCCACGCGGATGAGGTAGGCCGTATGGTTGTCGTGATTGGCATCGGTGGCGGCGATGAGACAGTCGCGCTTCTGCTCCGGGGTAAGGGCCTCGTTGGAGAAGATGTTGAGTATCTCCTCGTCGGACATCTGCTCAAGCATACCGTCGGAACACATATAGAACCAGTCGCCGGGCTGCACGTCCTTGATATGCACGATGTCGGGCATGGCACGTTCTTCCTTGTTGGGCATGACGGCACGCATGATGACGTTCCTGCCCTTGGCCGTGGCCATCTCCTCGAGTTTGATTTCACCGGCCTCATAGAGTTCGGTCACAAGCGAGTGGTCACGCGAGCGATACAGTATCTCGTGGGTCGAGGGACGTATATGGTAGTAGCGGCTGTCGCCCACATGGGCCGCCATGACTCCTCCGGGATGGAAGAAGAGGAACACCATCGTGGTGCCCATCGTCTTGCCGCTGCCATCGTCGTTGGCGTCGAGCACATTGTACATACTCTCCATCGCTGCGGTGAGCATGGCATCGGGAAAGGCGCGGGTGGGACTGGCCACCTGCTGCACAAACTTGCTGACCTCCTGGCAGACGATGCCGCTGGCCACCTCGCCATGCGAGTGGCCACCCATGCCGTCGCACAGGATAAAAAGACGCTGGTTGGCATCCGCCTGGCCATACGCCGGATAGATGGAGTCTTCCTGGTTTTGACGCTGGCCAAGTTGATGGATGGCCAACGGTGTATTCAACAGATATTTCATGTCTTACTGTAGTATAACGGAAACATAAAGGTGATTACCGGTAAGTGAATGTCACGGCCGACTGTCCGAGCGTGAGCACCATACCGTCGAGCAGCATGATACGGTTGTTGACAGGCACGGCGTGACCGTTGATCTTGACCAAATTGTGCTCGTTGACACTGCTGACAGACACATGATACGACCCGTCGGCAAGTTTCACCACATCGAGCATGGCATTGACACGGCTCATGCACATGTCGGTCGTCGGCAACTGTATGGAGGCCTGCGAGGTCTGTCCGCGCCGGCCGACGGTATTGCGGCCTTCGGCGAGCGGATAGCAAGCACCGCCGAACACCAGTACGGGACGGCCCAGCGCAGCGGGTTTACCGCCTACCATAGCACCGGAGTAGGGTTCAGTTTCGCCCGCCAGCCCGCTTTGGGCCGCGGCTGCGCGACGCTGCTGCATAAGGTCTTCCGGCAATATGGTACGGCCGCCGGGCATTGCACCGCCACTTTTCATATAGTCATCGGGCAGTATGGTATGTCCGCCGCCCGGTTGGGGGGATGCCACCGGCTGGGCAGGTTGGGGTGCGCCCATTGGCTGGACAGGAGGCGGCGCGGCCTGCTGGCGCTGTGGCTGAGAAGCCTGATACATTTGGCGGACCAAGGGTGACGGACCTGTATCCGGCGCACTCAGGTCGAGCCGTATGGGCTTGCGCTTGACGACTATGGTGAGCAGGTATTGGCAAAAGGGGCAGTTCACCTTCAGTTCGGTTTTGTCGCTATGGTTCCTTATGCCAAACGACTTTTGGCATTTCGGACACGTCACATTGAGAGTTTGCATGCTTATCGTTTTTTGTTAATTTCCCCTATGCGGGGCTACCACTGCATGATGACCATATCGTCATCAAATTTTCCCCACATCACGGGGTGTTGCCTGTCGTCCGTCTTCTCACGCACCTTCTGGCTGACGTACTCGAAGAGTTCGCGGGCCGTGATCTTGCGGTTGCGGTCGGTGTCGGCCGAGCCGCGCAGTCCCTGCTGCAGATAGGCGGTGAAGATACCGTTGCGCATGAACGAGTCCTCGAGGGTATATTCGCCCGAGCGCGACGACATGAAGAACATCACCCCCTTCTTGTTGAGCGCCGCGAGGTCGCGGGTGCGCCGCAGGGTACCCGAGAAGCAGGCGTTGATAAACGCGAAACGGCGTTGCGCCTTGCTCTCTTCGAAGATACTGCACACCTCGTCGTAGGTGAGTTCTCCGTCGCGGCACTCCAGACTGCCGGCATTGCCGTGGCCGCTGTAGAAGATGGCTACGGCATCTTTCTTTCCGGCCTTGGCGTAGAGACGGCGCATGGCGGCACTGATATTGCTGACCGTAGCCTCACGGTCGGTGAGTACGGTTGTCTCGGCATCGCCGTTCTTGTCGAAGAGCCACTGTATCGTGCGGGCGTCTTTGGCACAGAGATAGAGGTCGTTGCGCTCACCGGGATAGTCGGATATACCTACGCAGACGATGTAGGTCTTGGCCGCAGCCGTACCGGTGCAGAGCACGGCCACGGCTGCAAGCCAAAGTGTACGGAGATATCGGAAGAATGATGTTCTCATCATTGTCTATACAAAAGAGGGATCTACATCCGGCGTGGTGTCCACTGATGCATCGTAGGCATAATCGCTGCCGTCGGGATTGAAGACGGCATCGCCGGTGCCCGACGGATCGGTGACATCCGAACCATAGCCATTGTCGGCAGACATGGTATTGTCGGCCATATAGGCAGCGTCATCAGTTCCGCTTTCGGCAGATGCGCCACCGTTCGCATAGTCGGGCAGACCATCTTCGGGATTGTCGAGATTGGTATCCGTGTTGGAGGGATCTTCATAGGCGAGATTGCTGTTGGTGTCTACCAGCGAGCGGTCTTGCACGCTGATGCCTTCGCCACGGAGGTCAACGCTCTCATCATCGGAAAAATTGCCGTCATCGTTGACATCGACCATCGCACGGTCGTACTTGCCGTCGGCATCGACATCGACGAATACAGCCTGATGTCCGCTGACCGAGCCAGCACCGACGATGACCGTACGGTCTTCTATCTCAGCATTACCCTCCTCCAGGATTGTCACGGTCGCATCGTCGGTTGTCGGTTCATAAACGGCGGGTTGGACATGTGCTCCTGCGCCCGATACGGTGACATGCATATCGGAGATGTCAAACAACTCGTCTTCCTGCAGCTGACCGTCACCGTTGGTATCAACCATGGCCACATCGAACACGCCATCGTGGTCTTTGTCCATCAGCACAGCATCGCGGCCGCCATAGGTACCCTTGGCTACGTATACCATATCGCCGTCGACCTCCAGTTCCTGTACTTCCTGTATCTGGAAGGAGCCGTCGTCGCTGGCGTTGATCAGGCCGGCGTTGTGCACCGACAGCCCAGACTCACGGATATCTATCACCTCGTCGGCATCGTCGTCGAGTTTGCCGTTGCCGTTGGAGTCGACAATCACAGCATCGTATTTTCCGTCGCGGTCGAGATCGACAAACACGGCCGTCTTGCCTTGGTACAGACCTTCGCCACGGATGACGGTCGTACCGTCTGACAACGTAAACTCCTCTTCTGAGTTGACCACAGTTTCGCCGTCGCCACTGGCAGGATGTACGGGAGTCCGGGCCGGTCCGTCATTGACGGCGCGATGTACGTTGCTGTCGGTCTCGTGATGCTCGTGCATGGCGTTGTGGGCATAGGTTTCGGCGTGGGTCTCTTCGCCGGAGGCAATACCGTTCACCTGCTGGCTGTAGGCACTGCGCTCCTCGTCAGACATAGCGTTCCACTCCTCCTCGGTATAAGTGCTGTACAGACCGCCGTGCCAACGGAAGGCGCAGCCGGGACCGAGTTGGGCACGGGCATCGTTGAAGGCCTCGTCGAAGGTCATCTTGTCGTCTTCGGTAGCCACCTTTATATCGGCAGCGGCAGCCGGATCTTCATCGTCGTGCGACAGGAGTTGGTTGGCAGCGAAGGCCGACCCCACTCCGAGCACGGCACCGCCGGCTACGGCAGCGGTGCGACGTGCTGCGTTGCTGTTCTTGAAAGGTTTGCCAAGGGCTTCTTTCACACGCTGTATCATGCTTGCATCGGCAGCCTTCTTGGGGTCTGCGCTGACGTACTGGGTATTCTCGTTCATAGTCTTGAGGATTTTTTAGGTTACGAAATAAATAATATAAGATAAGGTTTACATATACCAAGCCTTGCCGCCCTCACCGTCGAAGGCCATATAGGTACCACTGTCGGTGTATCGGATGACGGTCGGCGTGAAGTTCTGTTTCTTGAGACGGTCGATGACATTGCTCGGCACGTTGACGTAGAAGATGCCTTTCGAGCAGGTCACGAGCGTGCCGCGGTTGGAGATACAGACAGAGTGGATTCGTCCGTAGAGTTCGATGGCGTTCTTGATGACCTTGGCATCGATATCGTTGGAGGCAGAGTAGTTTTTGTCGCCGACGATGGCGTAGTCGCCGTTCTCGGAGATTGACACGGAAAGAATCTCCTCCTGCCGGCTGGCAAAGTTCTCGAGTTGCTCGCGCAGTCCGCTCGGCACGTTGCCCTTGTAGTGATAGTTGTCGTAGACCACGCACCACCAGCCCACATCGGTGACGGCCACATCGTTGATGGTCTGCTTGGCCTTGTTGCAGGCCGAGAGGGCGTTGCGCATGTCGCTGGGCAGCTCGTTGGAATTGTAACCGTTGCTGCCGAAGATGGCCACGGCACACTTGTCGGTCAGACATCCGGTCTTGGCATTTGTGCTCTTGTCGATGGCTTCGCGCACGATCTTCTGCGAGGCCGCATTGTCGGTATAGTCGGTGTAGGGCTTGCCGAAGATTTCAAAACCGTTCTCCAGCGTTGCATCGTCCCATCCGTCGTCGACATCGGCGACAGAGTCGACATCTACCGGTGTGGCGGTGGTGCGGCGCGGAGTGGTGCGCGTCCTGTTGGTAGATGTACCTGTACGTCTACCGGTCACGGCCTTTGCCTTCGTGGTACCGGTCGTACCGCTTGTACTACCGCTCGCGGCAGTTTTCTTCTTCGGAGCGGAAATGGCCTTCTGCGCATTGGCCGGCATTGTCATGGCAAACATCGCCATAAAGGCGACAAGCCAAGCCATCAACGCGGGACGCAGATACATGTAGTTACGATAGTTCGTCATATAGTCAGATTTTATGGGTTTTCTAATTATAATAATGTGGATTTACCATGGGGTGCATCCTTATTCGGACTTCTTCTTAAGCCGTGCCTTGCACTTCGGACAGACATCGACATTGACGTGTATGACGTCGTAGGGCTGGAAACCGAAAAAGTAGTGGCAACCCTCACCGGGACAGGTGTACTCGCGGAGAAATTTCTTGTTGAGTGCCTCCCGCTTCGCAGCCATGACCTTGATATCACGGAAACTTTTGACCAACAGCAGGATGTTGAGTATCACGGCTGCCACAAAGGCACGCGGCAACAGATCTTGCACGGCCTCATTATCGCGCCCTACCGTATAGCCGATAGCCGTTGCGCCAAGCGTAAGTATAGGTATTGCGCCACGGAGAAGATTGATGACAATCTGCTCGCGCTGCAACTTTTCTTTGGCGGAATGATAGGCTCCCCATACCTGTTTGAGATGCGAGATGTCATACTCTTTTGGCTCAGGCTTGGGAGTAGGTTTTGGGGACGGCTTTGGAGTGGGTTTCGGGGAGGGCTGGGGAGCAGGCTGGGGGGACGGTTTCGGAGCAGGCCTTTGAGCGCGGCTCAATACCGCATTGACCATATTCCAATCGAACGGCACGCGCTCATAACCCAGTTCTATATGTTGCCCCCAGGAAACTACGGTCTGCTCTATAGGCAGTCCGTCGACCCATGTGACATTGTGGGGCGAGAGATTCATGATGCTCATGCCGCCATACGGATCTATGGTCAGGTCGAAATGTTGGCGGCTCACGCTCATCGCCACAACCGTTCCCCGGACAGTGACTGCAGGTGTGGTATCGGTCACAAGGGTCAGATAGTTGGTCTGTGCGTTACGGCCTACGGTTATTTTCATACAATGTTAATTTCTTTTAATTTCAAGACAGACTGTCTTCAGATTTCGATTGGAGAGATACAAGATATTCTCACAAAACTATCCAAAGTTAAGTAAATGTCGCCTAAATCTCAAACAAAAGACAATATTTTTATTGAAAAACCGGTATTTCATTCACAAAATGTTTATTTTGTAAATTTTAATAAATTTCCGTGAATTTGTTTTTAATCACGATTTTCGTACGTTCATGCCAAGAATTTTGCAGTTTATACACGATTATGTGCAGAATAATCCATGCATCGTATTTTTGGCACGCCATTTTGCAGACGATGCACGTTCTCCGGCATACGATGCACGGGAAACGCAGAAACGGCCGATTTAAACTCTTAATAAACATTAAAACAAGCATCACGTCTTTCCATTACAATTCTACAAACAGACCATATGCGGTCGCTACAAGGGCCTTGTACGACCACTACAAAGGCCTTGTAGCGTCGCTACAAAGGCTTTGTAGCATCCGTACAAGGCCTCTGTACGAAAACATTCCGGCCCAAACGACCGATCGGAACAGCCAGCCGGGGCTTCCGGCGAGTCCCCCGACACCAGCGAAACGGCCCCGAAAAGCGGCCGGTTTGCCGAAAATAGTGTCCCGAATGGCAGATATGTCAAAATCTATTTGTACTTTTGCCACGCTGACCGCAGATTTCCATCCCTGTGGAGTGCCTGCAAGGACAATGCTTTTCGGGCCGGCACAATCCCGGTAACAAGGACACTTCGGCATTTTAACAATTCAGGCGGGAACCCGACCATCTACCGGGAAGGGTATTCCGCAACTACACTATTTATTATCGCGCGCGGACATTCCCGCCCACGTCTTCAAGGTAAAAAAGATACAGAAAATGAGAGAGAAACATTCAGTGATGATGAGACTTGTTCTCGTCTGCATGGCCTTCTTCTGTCTTACGGCCAGTGCGCAGACGACAGTGGTAGATGCCGACACCGACGAACCGGTACTCTACGCATCAGTATTCGACAAGGCCACCGGCGAATTTGTCGGCAACACCGACGGTTCCGGCATTCTGCCTGCAAAGGCCGCAGAGTTGAAGACCATCACCCTGCAGCACCTCAACTACAAGCCGACAGACATAGAGCTGTCTTCCGTGACCGACGGCAAGATACGGCTCACCCCGCAGATACACAGCGTCAAGGAAGTGGCCGTAGACAAGGGCAAGCACGACTATATACGCCTGAAAGCCTATGTGCGCCAGTTGGCATGGATGACCGACACGCTCGCCAAGGTATCGCGCTCCATCTGCCACCTCTACTTCAAGGCATCCAAAGGACACGGCAGTCCTAAAATCACGGTGCTCTCGGGCGAATCGCTCTACAACAAGGACGTGCTCTCGGGCAAAAACGCCAAGATGGTCAGGGGCGTGCTCAACTTCGACCCCAGTTTTGCGGTAGACGTAACCGGACCCAAGGACCTCAAGAAACTACCGGAGGAAAAGGTGAAGCGCCTCAATATCAGCAACTACGGCAAGAACTGGGGCATACTCTATGCCCGCTTCGACTGGAAAAACAACCGCTGCAGCGTTGTACTGGACAGCATGCGCTTTCTCAAGCCCTTCACCATTCCCTTCTTCGGCTTCTCCATGGGCAACATATTCAGCACCGAGACCTACGACATACAGTACGGTGCGCCCAAACTCTCCAATCTTACCAGCATGCTCTTCGGTATGCGTATCACCCACAAGAAGTCACACACCAGTGTCGACCTCTACAACGAGGTTTACGTGCTCAACGTAGACTATGCGTCAAAAGAAGACCTGGAGCTGGAAAAGTCGGGACTGATGCAGGAAGACTTTGAAGAGCCTTCAGGATTCATGCCGCTCAACGAGGGCGTAAGACAGGCCATGCTCAACATGCGTCCCTTGACCTACGAAGAGGGAAAAGAACTGCTCGAGGAACAGGAAAAGATAAAGAAGCAGAAAAAAGAGATGAAGAAAGAGGAAGAAGAGTAAACTTCTGCATCAAAGTACAATCAGATGAAAAGAGATACCATCGCGCCAAGGCTACTGTCCGTCTGTCTGGGTTTCTTCTGCCTTACCGCCAGCGCACAGACAGTAGTAGATGCAGAAACAGACGAGCCCGTACCCTACGCCTCGGTGTTCGACAAGACCATTGGCAAGTATATCGGAAACACCGACGGGTCTGGAGCCATTCCCCAAAAGGCAGAAGGAGTGCAGACCATCGCCCTGCAGCACATGAACTACCAGCCGGCCGATGTCTGCCTTGACACTGTGACCGACGGCAAGGTCCGACTTGTACCGCTGGTACACAGCGTCAAGGAAGTGCCGGTAGACAAAGGCATGCACGACTTCATACGACTGAAGGTATATATGCGCCAGTTGGCATGGATGACCGACACACTTGCCAAGGTATCACAGGCCATCTGTCATCTGTATTTCAAGGCATCAAAAGACTGCAGCTCTCCGTATGAGACAACGACCGTCTCGAGCCAGTCATTATACAACAAAGACGTATTTGCAGGCAAGAACGGCAAGATGAGCAGACTCATCTTCAACTATTCCCCCGACAGGTCGCTGCAGATTCACGGCCCTGAAAGACTCAAGCGTCTGCCTGATGGCAAGGTCAAACGGCTCAACATACGGGAATACAGCAAAAATTTCGGGGTCTGCTACGCCCGCTTCGACTGGAAAAACGAGCGGTGTCAGATTGTGAACGACAGCATATACTTCTTCAAGCCGTTCTCCATCCCCTTCATCGGCATCTCCGTCAGCAAATTCTTTAGCACCGAGACCTATGACATACACTACGGAGCGCCAAAACTGCACAATCTCTCCAATATGCTCTACGGTCACCGCGTCACGCACAAGAAGTCGAATACCAGCGTTGACCTCTACGGCGAAATGTATGTTCTCGACGTAGACTATGCGTCAAAAGAGGATCTGGAGACAGAGAAACAAAATCACAAGCGTGTGAAATTCGAGGAGCCGAAAGGCTTCATGCCATTCAACGAAAACGTAAGACAGGCCATGCTCGACATGCGCCCCATGACCTACGCAGAAAAAAAGGAACTGCTCGAGGAACAGGAAAAGATGAAGAAGCAGAAAAAGAGATAAAGAAAGAGGAAGATGAGTAAACAAAAGCGCCTTGCCGCTGCATCAAGCCATAGAAAATCCCGGGGTGTGGACTATACTGACCACATCCCGGGATTTTCCGTTTCAACAGAGAATATGCGTACCCGTCATTCGTCGCAGGCGGGATAGATCTTGGCCAGTTCGGCGGCAATCTTCTCCGACATCACCGTGCCTATGACCACCTTGCCCTGCGGGTCGATGAGATAGACAGACGGTATCCACTTCACGGCATAGTCTTTTGACACCTCGGTGGTCTTCCACTTCTTGAGTTCGCTGACCTGCGTGTAGGCGATGCCCAACTTCTCAAGAGCCGCCGTCCATGCCTGCTTGTCGGTATCAAACGACACGCCGACAAACTGCACGCCGCGGTCCTTGTACATATTATACAGACGCACGATCTCCGGTGCATCCTTGCGACAGTCGGGACACCACGATGCCCAGAAGTCGAGCACCACGTAGTGGCCGCGCAGACTTGACAGGCGCAACGTGTCGCCCGCAGGCGTAGGCAGGGCGAAGTCGGGCGCGGCGGTGCCGGGCTTGAGCAGTTCGGTGGCATACTTGGCATCAAGGTCATCGGCAACAGGGGTCTGCGCCGTGGCGGTCAGGGCCGACACCAGCGCAAAGGCGGCTGCGGCCAGGGTTATCATACACTTTCTTTTCATCGTTTTGTTCGTTTTTTTTTCTTATCTCTGCTGCAAAGTTAGGTCACTTTGCGCTTTCGGCAAAATATCGGCCCGAGAAAAGTGCGCAAAGCACACAATAGGGATTTTCCCCCGCAATGTTAGGGAAAAACCTTTTGTCCGCCACATCATCTGCCGTAACTTTGCAGCAGAGATAAGAAAAAAGAAGTCACGAACCCTATAAAACGCAGAGATTATGAAAAAGTTTATGACCGCCCTCATAGCACTGATTGTCATGACAGTCTCGGCTAAAGCCATGAGTTACGAGCAGGCCCGCCAGCAGGCACTCTTCCTCACCGACAAGATGGCATACGAACTCAATCTGAACGACGCACAATATGAAGCCGCCTACGAGATCAACCTCGACTACCTCATGGGCGTGAACACCTACGACGACCTCTACGGGCCGTACTGGACCCAGCGCAACCTCGACCTGAGCTACATCATGCTCGACTGGCAGTACCGCGCCTTCTGCGCCGCCTCCTACTTCTACCGTCCGCTCTACTGGGACGCAGGCTACTGGCACTTCGGCATCTACGCCCGCTACCCGCACCGCGACTACTTCTTCTTCGACCGTCCGTCCATATTCGTCAGTTATCGCGGAGGACACAGTTGGAGACACAACGGAGGCAACTCCTGGTATCACGGGCGCGACTTCGGGCCTCGCCCCGGACGCCCCGAGATGGGCATGCGCGACCGCTTCGACCGCGGTGACTTCGGACAGGGACGCACCTACGGCAACAGACAGCCCCGTCCGGTAGGTGCCGGCACACAAAACCGCCCGGCCTACAACAACGGCGGACAGCCTGCCGGACAGCCCGGCGGTCAGAACCGCGGCACCGGCACCTTCGGCAACCGCACTCCCAACCAGAGCCAGCCGCGCACCTCGACGACCCTTCCCGGCCGCACCACCATACCCAGCCGCACCACGACGACGGTGCCGGGACGCGCCAACTTCGGCAACCGTGAGAGCAGCACCCGCACCACTGTCACCCAACCGAACATGACCAACCGCAGCACCTTCGGCGGCAACCGCGGCGGATCGACCAACTCCACACCGACCCGCACCTTTACCCCCTCTACTCCGAGCAGCGGATCGTTCGGCAACCGTGGCGGATCGTCTGCACCCCGCAGCGTAGGCGCACCTTCCGGCGGCAACCGCGGAGGTGGTGGCGGCTCGTTCGGCGGCAGAAGATAGAGCACACGAATGTGCCTACCACATAACCCAGAAACACAAAATGACAAAATAAAACCTGTTTGACTCAATAAGAAGAGGGGGAAGAAGCAAAATACGGCTTTCTTCCCCCTTTTTAGTTTAAGGCGTGTTCTATAAATTCCACGCATTTTTAAATTTATATTTAGACAGATTGCTTGCCAGCGTATGCTTATGTTTACAAACGGCAAAGCCGCGCGTGTTTCTTTTGTTCTACCAAAGAATTGCGTTCCCAAAATATGCCGTCGGCATAGCCCTGTATGGTTTTGTCTGCGATGGCGTTCAGCAGTCTTTTGGCCGCCCAAAGACAATAGTCCCTGTTGATTTCCACACCGAAACAGTTTCGGCCGAGTTTGCGCGACACTACGGCAGCCGTTCCGCTTCCCAGGAAGGGATCAAAGACCCTGTCGCCCGGCCTCGTCGAGGCAAGAATCAGTTTGGCGTAGAGTTTCTCCGGTTTCTGCGTAGGATGATCCGTATTTTCCGGCATTGACCAAAAGGGGATGCTGATATCGTCCCAGAAGTTTGACGGATGGGTAATGCGGAAATTGCCCGACTCGGTCATTTCCCAATCCTTCGGCTTTCCGTCGACTTTGTACGGAGCCTTTACTTTCCGTTTCATCTTTACCGACTCAACGTCGAAGTAATAATCCTTGGGGTCCTTCACTGCAAACCAGATGTCCTCCATCGCATTTTTCCAGTTTGACCGGTTACCCCGTCCCTTTTCCCTCTGCCAGGTGATTCTGTTGATGACAGTCAGCCTTTCCTCGATGACCCTCTGCATGGAAGAAGAGCATTTCCAGTCGCCGCACATATAAAGGGAACCGTTGGGGGCCAACTTGTCGCAGACCCGGTAAAACCAACTACGGAGATAGTCCTCATACGCATCCGGTGTCATGCTGGAAAACTTATTGCCGTTGAAATCCTTGTCGAGGTTGTACGGCGGGTCGACGATAATCAAGTTGAAATATCCGTCAGGAATATAATCCAGGCAATCGAAGATATCAGCATTGACGACAGCGTCGTCGGCAAACGATCTTTTCAGATCATCTGCAGATGTGACATATTTCTCCAAATGAGGGATTTCATCGGCAGAAACCGTCAATGTCTTATTGCGTTCCGCCCGTACTTTCTCTGCCATAAATCAGGATTCTGCTGGAAAAGACACCGTGCGCTCCGGTCAGAGTTCGTAGACACGTACCTCGGCATTCTTCATCTTCTCGATCTCATTCATCGGCTTGCCGAAATAGACGCTCTGTATGGCCTTGTTGATGATGCCGTGCCCCACGGCCAGCACACTCTGACCGGGATATTCGCGGCGCAGGAAATCGAGAAACTCACGGGCACGCGCTTTCATGGCATCGAGCGTCTCCACATCGGATGGCCACGCCTCACCCTTGAGGTCGGGAATAAACCGTCCGGTGAAAGCACCCCAGTCGCGCTCGCGAAGCAACGGTGTCGTGCGCACGGGCTTGCCGTGAGGCTGGGCGATGATGCGGCAGGTGTCGAGCGAGCGCTTCAGGTCGCTCGAGACAAAAGCGTCGATGGGCGTCGCGGCCATGCGGTCGCGCACGGCAGCGGCCTGTGCACAGCCATTCTCGTTGAGCTCGCCGGGGCGCTGGCCCTGCAAGATCTGGTTGGCGTTGTCCACCGTCTCTCCGTGGCGGACAAGATATAGTTTTGTCATATCCTTGGACTATGATTTTTGTCGGGGCAAAGGTACTGCAAAAATGGCAATACCACAAGCGAGGCATCTGATATTGCGGACAAACGCTTTGCCGACAGACAAATTCGGTGTAATTTTGCAGACAAAAACCATCTCCGTCCATGACCATCATCGCCACCGTCATCATCTATTTCGCCATACTGATGATTTTCAGCCATCTGACTGCACGTCAGGCCGACAACGACACCTTCTTCCGCGCCAACCGCCGCTCGCCATGGTACATGGTGGCCTTCGGTATGGTGGGGGCCTCCATCTCGGGCATCACGTTTGTCTCCGTACCCGGCATGGCGCTCAGAAGCGACATGACCTACCTGCAGACGTGCCTTGGATTTATCGTCGGATACTTTGTCATCGCCTTTGTGCTGTTGCCGGTGTACTACCGATACAACCTGACCACCATCTACTCCTTTCTTGCCCGGCGGCTGGGCCGCCGCTCCTACAAGACGGGGGCGGCCTTCTTCCTTCTGTCGAAACTGACGGGGGCGGCAGCACGCTTCTATGTCGTGTGCATCATCCTGCAGCGGTTTGTGCTCGACGGCACGGGCGTACCCTTTCCGGTGACGGTCGTGGTCATGGTCGCCCTGATATGGCTCTACACCCGTCGCGGCGGCATCAAGACACTGGTATGGACCGACTCGTTTCAGACATTCTGCATGTTTGCCGCCCTGCTGCTCATCATCTATCACGTCTGCCAGTCGCTGGGACTTTCGCCCACCGAAGCGGTACGGGCTGTGGCGGCCGATGAGCACAGCCGGGTGTTCGTATTCGACGATTGGGTATCCACTCAAAACTTCTGGAAACAGTTTTTCAGCGGCATCTTCATCGCCGTGGTCATGACCGGACTGGACCAGGACATGATGCAGAAAAATCTCACCTGCAAGTCGCTCCGCGATGCACAAAAGGACATGTGTACCTACGGGTTTGCCTTTGTACCCGCCAACCTGCTCTTTCTCACACTCGGCATACTGCTCACCATGCTGGCCCGGAAGACAGGTACGCCACTACCGCAGGCCGGCGACGACCTGCTGCCGATGTTTGCCGCTACAGGCGGTATGGGACAGATTGTCGTCATCTTCTTCACCATCGGCATTGTGGCCGCCTCCTTCTCAAGTGCCGACTCGGCACTGACGGCACTGACCACCAGCCTTTGCGTGGACATGATGGAGCGGCCGGGCGACGAGCGTCTGCGCCGGAAGGCCCATATCGCCGTTGCCGCCGCCTTTGTCGTGTGCATCATGGCGTTTCGGCTGGTCGACAGTTCGAGCATGATCGATGCCATCTATGTGCTTTGCTCCTACACCTACGGACCGCTGCTGGGCATGTTCGCCTTCAGTCTCTTCACCCGACGGAGTGTGTGCGACAAGGCCGTACCCTACATCGCCGTGGCCTCACCTTTGTTCTGCTTTGCTCTTGACAAGGCCGTCGGACACTGCACGGGCTATCATTTCGGCTACGAACTGCTCATGCTCAACGGCCTGTTCACCTTCTGCGGACTGTACCTGTCGCGGCGGAGGGCATGAACGGCGGGCAAGACCCAAACGCCCACCCGCAGTCCATATACGCCAATCGGCCCCATCTTCCAAGTGAAGATGGAGCCGATTGGCATATTGATGTCCGGCATGCCGGGACGCATCATAGGTTCTGGGCCGTCAGATAGCGTTCGGCTTCAAGGGCGGCCTTGCAACCGGAACCGGCGGCAACGATGGCCTGACGGTAGACGGGGTCGGCACAGTCGCCGGCGGCATAGACGCCGGGAACCTTGGTGCAGGGCGTTCCGTCGATGGTCTTGATGTATCCGGTCTCGTCGAGGTCGAGCCACTGGGCAAAGACCTCGGTATTGGGACGATGGCCGATGGCAAGGAAGAATCCGTCGATGGGCAGGTCGTAATGGCTTTCGTCTGCCTGGCCGAGGCGCTTCACAAGATGCACGCCTTCTACGCCGCCTTCGCCATAGAGCCCTTCGGCGTTGTGCTCATAGAGTATCTCGATCTTCTCATTGTCCTCTACGCGGCGCTTCATCACGTCGGAAGCGCGCAGATAGGGTTTGCGCACAATCATGTAGACCTTGCTGCAAAGTCCGGCCAGATAGACGGCTTCCTCACAGGCGGTGTCGCCGCCGCCCACAACGGCTACCACCTTCTTGCGATAGAAGAATCCGTCGCAGGTGGCGCAGGCACTGACACCCTGGCCGTTGTATTTCTTCTCATCTGCCAGGCCGAGGTACTTGGCGCTGGCACCTGTGGCGATGATGACCGTGTCGGCCTCTATCTCGACACCCTCGTCGGTGGTCAAGACGTAAGGACGGGCCGAAAAGTCGGCCTTGGCGATAGATCCGTCGCGGATGTCGGCACCGAAACGCTCGGCCTGACTGCGGAGATCCATCATCATCTGGTTGCCGTCGACACCTTCGGGGTAACCGGGAAAATTTTCGACCATGGTGGTCTGTGTCAACTGGCCGCCCATCTGCAGTCCGCAGTATTCCACGGGACTGAGGTTGGCACGGCCGGCATAGATGGCTGCCGTATATCCGGCAGGGCCGCTGCCGACGATCAGGCAGCGGGTATGCTCTCTGTTTTCCATTGTCATTGGGTATGGGATGTGCTACGAAAGTATTTCCTTCGGCGAAGGATCACTTCTGGAGGAGTGCCTCGATTTCGGCTTCTACGTGTTCCATACTTTCTGTCGGCTCGAAACGGGCAACCACGATGCCGAGCTTGTTGACGAGGAACTTGGTGAAGTTCCACTTGATGTCGGCCGTCTCCTTGTAGTCGGGCGCGTCCTTGGAAAGCATCTCTTCGAGTATCGGGGTGAGCGGATGGCTGGCATCAAATCCGGCAAAGCCCTTCTGCGACTTCAGGAACTTGAAGAGCGGATCGGCATCGTCGCCATTGACCTTGACCTTCTTGAACCGGGGGAACTCGGTATTGTAGGTCAGTTTGCAGAACTGGTGGATGGCCTCATCGGTACCGGGAGCCTGCTGACCAAACTGGTTGCAAGGGAAGTCGAGCACTTCAAAGCCCTGTGCGTGGTATTTCTCGTAAAGTTTTTCAAGTTCCTCGTACTGCGGGGTAAATCCGCATTTCGTTGCCGTGTTCACAATCAACAACACCTCGTTGGCATATTCGCGGAGAGATACGTCCTTGCCCTTTCTGTCCTTGACGGAAAGATCATAAACAGTTGCCATTTCCTTATCCTTGTATTTTATTAATGATGGGTCGTGTCCTAAAAACCATATACTGGCGGCGTTTAGGCTCATTCTGACCAAAACAATCGTTTTTGAGTTGCAAAGGTAAAAAATTATCGGCATATGGATAGCACGCAAAATGATATTTTTAACTATTGTAAAGAAAAAGCCCTTTCTCCATCTTTTCCACCCCTTGGTTGCACACCATAGGGGTTTCCCTACACTGAAATATGAATTTCCACTTGCACGACCGGGCAAAACGCTATAATTTTGCCCACAGAATACAATCACCGGACTACGGCACAGACCCGACAACACGTCATGCCGCACGCCCACAATAAAGAATACGACTATGAAACGGATGAAAACCTACCTTGCCACACTGCTGATGGCTGCACTTACATTCACCTTTACGAGTTGCGATGAGGACTGGCCGGGCTACCACGACGACTACGGCTGGAACTACTACGACTACTCCCAAGGCTGGTACGACACCTGGGACTGGTACGGCATGCCCTTCGACCGCACGAATGCCGACCTGAAAAACATGGCGCAGACACTACGCGGATATTGGGAAGGACAGTTGCGCTACTACTATCTCGACGACTACGGCCAGTACGCACAGGCCGACATGGACGTGCAATTCCAGTTCGACCAGTACAATACCTCATCGCTCAACGGACGCGGAAGCGAGATAGACTGGGTGGGCGAAGAAAGTCAGGAGCTGCGTTTCTCCTGGTACATCGATCCCCGCACGTACGACATCTATATCAAGTACGACAACTCAGGCAAGACCTATCGGCTCGATGCCGACGGCAACAGCGACTTTTCGGGATTCAATCTCGACCAAAACGCATTCTCCGGCGTGATGGAGGGCTACAACAACAAGGAGTACCTCGTGTTCGACTGCACCCGCACAACGCTCGCCAAGGACAACGCTGCTTGGGAGACCGAAAGTATGACACGCTCAGTGAAGAACCCGCGCATCAAGGGTGAGCGCCACATGAAGTTCGTCAAGAGATAAACCGGGCTTCAGAAAGCCCCTTATCAAGAAAGCATACACAGAAAAACCGTCCGCGCTCACAACGAGTGACGGACGGTTTTTCTGTGTATACTTTTTATGTATCCCTTCTCACTTGAACATTATCCGTCCAGCCGGTGAATACTGCGCAACTTTGTGCGGCGGCCGTAAATGGCGATGACCACAAAGCAGACAAACGGAAGAACGAACGATACATTGACGGCCGGCATACCGAAGAGCGTACCCATATCGATGATGCTGGCCTGAAGCGGCGGCAAAACGCTGCCTCCGAGTATGGCCATGATCAGTCCGGCAGCACCAAACTTGGCATCGTCGCCCAGTCCGGTCAGGGCAATGCCGTAGATGGTGGGGAACATGAGCGACATGCAGGCACTCACGGCCACAAGGCAGTACAGTCCGTAGATATCCTGCAGTACAATGACGCCCACCGTGAAGCATCCGCCAAGTATGGCGAGTACCATCAGCAACTGCCCGGCATTGAGATAGCGCAACATAAAGGTACAGATAAAGCGGGAGCAACAGAAGATAACCATCGCCACGATATTGTATTGCTGCGACATCACCTCAGCCGCCTGCTCGGTCATGCCCTCCGCCATGAGCACGCGCGTACCGTACTGTATGATGAAGGTCCAGCACATGATCTGCACGCCGACATAGAAGAACTGTGCGACGACGCCCTCGCGGTAGTGCGGCATGTGGAAGATGCGGCGAAGCGTGGGAATGAAGTTGATGTCGTGGTTGGCATCGCCGTTCTTCGGCATCCGCCAGAAGAGGATGACCAGGAACATGGCCAGAATGACCAGACCGATGGCCAGGTACGGGCCGATGAGCACACTGAGGTCGGCCTCCTTGACGGCCTCAAACTCGGCGTCGCCCAGTTTTGCACGTCCTGCGGTATCAAGCGGATTGAGCCGGGCCTGGATGAAGTTCATGGCCACATACATGCCGAGCAGCGACCCCATCGGATTGAACGACTGGGCAAGGTTCAGACGGCGTGTGGCCGTCGCCTCCGTACCCATGGAGAGAATGTAGGGATTGCTCGAGGTCTCAAGGAACGAGAGTCCGCAGGTCAGGATGAAGTAGGCGATGAGAAACGGATAGTAGTCACCGGTCATCTTGGCGGGATAGAACAGGAAGGCGCCGACGGCATACAGTCCGAGTCCGAGCAGCACGCCGGCCTTGTAACTGTATCGGCGAATAAACATGGCAGCGGGGAAAGCCATGGCAAAATATCCTCCATAGAAGGCCACCTGCACCAAGGCACCGTCGGTGGCCGACATGCGGAAAATCTTGGAGAAAGCCTTCACCATAGGGTTGGTGATATCGTTGGCAAAGCCCCAAAGGGCAAAGCAGGAGGTGATGAGGATGAACGGTACGATATAGTTGACACCGTCCTTCCAAAAGAGTGATTCTTTCTTTTCGGTTGATGATTGCATAAGGTCAGTTTTGGCGAATAATAATGTGTTCTTCTGTGTTGCGTCAGAGACTGCGGCGGACAACAGCCCGCAGGTCGGACAGACCGTGCAGTTCGCCCTTGCCCATGGCCTGCGTGAGAATATTGCCCATGGCCGTAGCTTCAACGGGACCTGCCACGACAGGTATGCCGAGCGCTTCGGAGGTCAGACGGTTGAGCAGTGCGTTCTGCGATCCGCCACCGATGATGTGCAACCGCTGTATCGGACGGGGCAACATGGCATTGAGCCGCTCTGCGGCCTCAGCATACCGATGGGCGAGCGATTGCAATACCACACGCACGGTCTCCGCCTTGTCACGGGGAACGGCCAAGCCATGCGTCTTGCAGTAGTCGCGGATGGCTTGTTCCATCGACTTAGGATTGAGGAAGGCGGCATCGTCGACGGGAATGACACTGTCGATGACGGCCTGCTCTGCTTGCGGGAGGAGGACGTCGTACTGTTGGGGACAGCCTTGGTCAGCCCACTCCGCCATCAGCCGCTGCACAAACCACAGGCCGGTGATGTTCTGCAGGAAGGTGATGCGTCCTCCCACACCGCCTTCATTGGTAAACCCGGCGACACGCGCTTCCTCTGTCAGAATGGGGGCTTCGACCTCTACTCCGAACAGCGACCATGTACCGGAACTGATGAAGGCGACGGGCGACTCGTCATCGTCTGCAGGTACAGCAGCCACGGCGCTGGCCGTGTCGTGTGACCCGACGGCGAAGACATCTACCTGACCCAGTCCCGTATACTCGGCTATCTCGGACCGCAAGCGGCCGCGCACCGTTCCCGGCATGACGATGGGAGCGAACAGGCGGCGGGGTATGTCCAAACTGTCGACGGTCGCCCAGTCCCAGTCACGGCTCCGGGCGTCGAGCAGTTCGGAAGAGGAAGCGATGGTATACTCGGTATTGGCCTCTCCGGTAAGGAAATAACTGAACAGGTCGGGCATGAAGAGCAAACGGTCGGCCACATCAAGGGCCGCATCGCCGGTCAGCCGCATACTGTAGAGTTGGAAAAGGGTGTTGATTTCCATCACCTGCGTGCCGTTGACGGCATAGTGCGCCATAGGGTCAGTCTGACTGAAGAAGCGTTCGGCCAGGCCTTGGGTACGGGCATCGCGGTAGCAGACAGGATTGCCCACAAGATGGCCTTGGGCATCGACCAGTCCGAAGTCGACACCCCAGGTGTCTATGCCGATACCGTCGACGTGCAGTCCGAGTGCAGCGGCCTTGCGCAGCCCTTCCAGCATATCGCCGAAGAGGGCAAGGAAATCCCAGTACAGACGGCCGCCGAGAAGTATCTGGCGGTTGGGGAAGCGGTGCACGACCTGCATCTCGAGCCGCCCGTCGCTGAGTGTTCCAGCCACGACGCGGCCGCTGCCTCCCCCGAAGTCTATTGCGAGGTATGTCATCTGATTGTTCTTGTTGCTAACGTAAGGTTACCTTCTACTTGGTTTTCTTGCCGAGAACATAAGTCTCAAGATCATCGATCTCCTCGGGAGTCAGCGTATTGTAGTTGCCGCCGCTGAGCACGATGATACGGCAGGCCATCTCGAAGAACATGGCACGCTCGAACACCTCGTCGAAATTTTTGCCGCAGACTACCTGTCCGTGCTTGAGCATGAGGGCAGAGTTGTGGTCTTTGAGCGCTGCCTTGACAGCCTCAGCCAGTTCGGGAGAACCGGGACGGTAGTAGGGTATGACGGGAATTTCCTTGCCGACATGACAGGGCACTTCGGCCGTGACATTGAAGTCGGTAGGGATATTCTTGGAGCAAGCCACTGCAGTGGCGTACTTGGACTGGAAATGGAGCACCACGTCACAGTCGGGACGCTCGCGCAGCACACCGAGATGGAAACCGCTCTCCATGGAGGGTTTCACGCCGTTGAGCACGGCGCCGTCGGCCACGCGGCAAACGGATATTTTCTTTTCAGGCAGAGTGGGTACCCATGATCCGGTACCGGAAACGAGGGCTTCATCGCCGATACGCCACGAGATATTACCACTGGAGCAAATAGTGAGTCCGGCATCGCCCACACGATGGGCCTGGCGGAGAAATTCCTGTATGTGAAGGTCTGTTATCATTGTCGTTGATGTTTTTTATGCCACTGCCCTGCTCTATATATGGGGAGTTGGGCAGTGGCGCTTTGGTTATATTTCTTTTATCAGAGGAAAAATGTATTCGTCGGGCTTTAGAACCCGCCTAAAAAGCCTTGCGGTAGAGTTCGAGCAGATCGGCTTCGGTCACGTCGCGCGGATTGCCGGGTGTGCAGACATCGGCTGCAGCGGCTTTGGCAAGACGCTGAAGGTCGGTCTCCTTGATACCCAGTTCGGCCAGATGCTGCGGTATGCCGACCTTGACGCTGAGCGTGCGCACGGCATCGACGGCAGCCTGTGCAGCCTGTTCGGGGGTAAGTCCGTCGGTGGACACGCCCATGGCACGGGCGATGACGGCAAACTTGGGCAGGGCGGCGGGAGCGTTGTACTCCATCACGGTGGGCAGCAACAGAGCATTGGCCACACCGTGGGGAATGTCGAAGATGGCACCGAGCGGATGAGCCATGCCATGCACGGCACCGAGGCCGACATTGGAGAAGGCCATGCCGGCGATATACTGGGCTACGGCCATACCGTCGCGTGCCTCGGCATTGGTCGGTTCGTTGACAGCAGTCTCCAGATAGCGGGCGATCATCTCGATGGCCTTGATCTCGAACATATCGCTCATCTCCCATGCACCCTTTGTGATCAGGCCCTCAATGGCGTGCGTGAGGGCATCGAGTCCGGTGGCGGCGGTGAGACTGCGGGGCAGCGTATACATAAGTTCGGCATCGATGATGGCAATGGCGGGGATGTCGTTGGGATCGACGCACACCATCTTCTTCTCGTTCTCCTCGTCGGTGATGACATAGTTGATGGTCACCTCGGCTGCCGTTCCGGCTGTGGTGGGCAGGGCGATGATGGGCACGGCCTTGTGCTTGGTATTTGCTACGCCCTCGAGCGAGACGACATCGGAGAACTCGGGATTGCGCGTGATGATGCCCACGGCCTTGGCGGTATCGATAGACGAGCCGCCGCCGATGGCGAGTATGAAGTCGGCGCCTGACTGTGCGAAGGCTTCAAGTCCGGCCTTCACATTGCGGACGGTGGGATTCTGCTTGATTTCGCTGAACACCTCATAGGGTATAGCGGCTTCTTCGAGCACGTCGAGCACCTTTTGGGCGACACCAAACTTGATGAGGTCTTTGTCGGTGCAGACAAATGCCTTGTGGAGTCCGAGACGTTTGACTTCGCCGGGCAGTTCGCGACGTGCGCCGGGGCCGAAGTAGGACACTTCGTTGAGGATAAATCTTCTGGTCATGGTAATAGGCTTGTGGCGTGAAGGTTTCCCGGAAGCGGATGCGCTTTCCGGGAAACGGATGTTATTGTATCGGCAGGCGGAGGCTGCTGATGCCAAAGCCCGCCTGCACTGATTTCTTCTGATTACTTGTAGATCGGACCGTAATTCTTGCAGGCGCGGTAGTCGGCCCCTTCCTTGTCCATACCGAAGGCGTTCCATGCGGCGGGACGGAAGATCTTGTCTTCATCCACATTGTGCATGCTCACGGGTATGCGCAGGATGGAGCAGAGGGTGATGAGGTCGGCACCGATATGTCCGTAACTGATGGCGCCGTGGTTGGCACCCCAGTTGTTCATCACCGAGTACACATCCTTGAAGGGTGCCTTGTCGCAGGTGCGGGGCACAAACCATGTGGTAGGCCATGTGGGGTCGGTACGCTTGTTGAGTATCTCATGTATTTCGGGATCGATGTCGACGGTCCATCCTTCGGCGAGCTGGAGCACCGGACCAAGTCCTTTGACAAGGTTGAGACGCACCATGGTGACAGGCATACCGCCCTTGGTGAGGAAGTTGGAGGAGAAACCGCCGCCACGGAAATAGTCGCGGTTGGCAGGATACCATGTCGTGGCCTTGAGACACTTGTCGGCATCCTCTTCGGTCATCTCCCAGAAATGCTTCATCTCGGGTTCGCCGGCGGCATTGGTAGCTGCACCTGTACCGTCGAGCGTTGTGGCGCCGGAGTTGATGAGGTGGATGATACCGCCAGCGGCACGACCGGTAAGTTCCTTGCCTGTGACACGCTTCACTGCCTCGGGGCTCCAATAGGTACGCACGTCGGAGAAGATCTGCGCACGGCCCGTGAGCAAGTGGTTGAAGAGCATGGCCACACCGTTGCCCGCATCGTTCTCGGTGGCAAGGATGATGGCCTCGCGCAGACCGTTCCAGTCAAACGAGGTGTTGAGCAGGGCCTCGGGATAGTCGCCGTTGGGATAGAAGTCGGTCCACTGGCGCTGGCCCTGGAAACCGCCGGCGATAGCGTTGTGGCCGAGGGCTTCTTCCTTGAATCCCATCTCACGCAGTTTGGGATTGCCGTGCATAAGGTCGCGCATGATGATCATCATCTTGACGATGAACTCCCAGTCGCGGTCTTTCTCCTCGCGGGTCTTCTTCTTCTCTTCGCGGTTGCCGATGTCCTCGCCCTCGTTGCACATGCAGTGTTCGCGGGTCCAGGCCATCGCCTTGTCAAACTCCTCATGGTCATAGATGCCTTCGGTCATGCGACGGATAATCTCGGTGAGGTCGACACTCTCGTTGCGCATGCCAAGATACTCCTGGAAGAAGTCGGGATTGACGATAGATCCGGCGATACCCATACAGGCGCTACCCATAGAGAGGTATGACTTGCCGCGCATTGTGGCCACAGCCTGGGCTGCACGTGCAAAACGGAGTATCTTTTCGGCCACATCGGCGGGGATGGTATCATCGGAGAGGTCCTGCACGTCGTGTCCGTAGATGCCGAAGGCGGGCAAGCCCTTCTGTGCGTGGGCGGCGAGAACGGCGGCGAGATAGACTGCGCCCGGACGCTCAGTACCGTTGAATCCCCATACGGCCTTGGGCCAATGCGGGTTCATGTCCATCGTCTCGGCACCATAGCACCAGCAGGAAGTCACGGTGATGGTGGAGCCTACGCCCTCGCGCTCAAATTTCTCGGCGCAGGCTGCACTCTCGGCCACACGGCCGATTGTGCCGTCGGCGATGACACACTCTACGGGAGAGCCGTCACCGTTGCGAAGATTTTCGGAGATGAGCTTGGCCACGGAGTGGGCCAGATTCATAGTCTTTTCCTCGAGGCTTTCACGTACGCCTCCCTGACGTCCGTCGATGGTAGGACGGATACCGATTTTGGGATATTTGTTCATCTGATACTAAATTTAGGCAGGTTCTGTACGAACCCGTTTTCACGTTAATAATTGGTTGACGGTCCTTGTCTTCGGACCCGGTCTTAGATTTCAGTAGTCGTATAGATTGGTGCCGCAGGTACGGCGTTCGGTCCAGACCGTGCAGACTTGCTTTTTCATTGCGCCGCATGGTCTTTGACGTACCTAACAAAGGTAAGGATAATCCCGGCAAGCCACGGAGAAAGAAATATATTTTTATGTTTTTTTATACACTCCCGTTTAGTGACCGTAAAAAACGCACTTTGCAGAAACTGTTTTCACCAGCAAAGCACAATGGTTAGAAAATATATTCATACCTTTGCAAAAAGATAACAGAACAACGGAAAACAGGATATAAAACAAATAAAAACTCAATAAGCGCATGAAACACTTTACTCTTCTTCTTGCAGCCGCCACACTCGCAGTGGCACCGGCCGTGGCACAAACGGAAACGATTGCAACAGGCGGGAAGTTCACACCCCTCCGCCCCTTCAAAAAGGCACCGGCTCTCTTCACAGCAAAGACAACCGGATTTCGCGCTCCCCTGCTCCGCTCCGCCAAGCAGTCGGCCACACCGATATGGAAGGTCAGCCACGACAAGCAGTACACCTACGATGACACCGAAAGTACGTGGGAGTTTGCCGCCGATGACTACTACACCTACGACAACAACGGCAATGTCACCGTACAGGTACAAGACGATGGCAGCGAGCAGGTGAAAGCCGAAACCGTGTATGATGCCGCAGGCAATGCCGTCGGCCAGGTGACCTCCACCTCGGAAGACGGAGTCAACTATACACCGTACAACAAGAAGGCAAGCACCTACGACGAGAAGACGGGCACCGTCACCGGATACGAGTCGTGGACACTCGACGAGGACACGTGGACCATGGGCTACGGATGCTACAAGATCGCCATCACCCGCAATGCCGACGGCAATGTGACCAAGGTGACCAAGACCGAGTACGACAACGACACGCAGGAATGGACCAAAACCGACGAGGTGACCTACACCTACACGGCAGGAACCACCGGACCGACCGGCTGCACCTACTCCGGCATCGACGAGGACACCAACGAGTACGGCGTCATCGATGTGTTCACCGACATGGTATGGGAGAAATGCGACGGACAGCTCGTCGACGAACAGTCGCTGCCCGCCACCTGGTTCTGGGGCGACAACTTGCTCAAGTCGGCCAAACTTGTCGAGTACGGTGTGACCCTCAACGTAGAAGGCAAGAACGACGAAAACGGATTTGTCATGAGCATGACCTCGCCCAGCAACACGCTCTACCTGCAAACCATGGAAATGAAGGTCAACGACGAAAACGGCAGCTACACCTTCGGCAACTACCTCTACGCCAGCCACTCCGGCGACGTTTCGAAGGGTGACACCGACCTTATAGGCTGTGCCTACGAGACCATCACCTACGATGAGAAAGGCAACATCACACTCGACGAGGCCTACACCTCCGACCTCGACTACATGCAGTGGAACCCGGCCGTAGAACTCTCCCAAGGCATGAAAAACGAATACACCTACGACGAGAGCCACGGCGGTGAGATCTCCGAAACCATCACCTCCTACTACGACACCGACGCCGTAGCCTATGTACCCACAGTGAAGGTATCCGCCATAGAATACATTGACCTCGCCACCGCCATCACCAGCATCGATGCTGACACAGACACCACGCCCGCCAAAGTATACAATATGCAAGGCATCGCCGTCGGCTCCTCTATCGACAGTCTGCCCCACGGCCTCTACATCGTAAAGCAGGGCGGAAAGACCTACAAGACCCTCAGCAAATAAAAAAAGACAAGACGGTCTACAAGACTCGTACATACGTGAAATCCTACGGAAAGCCATGCCACGCCACCGGCGCTGACATGGCTTTCCGCCTTTTCTGCAGCGGTTGTCATGCGACAAGCGAAAAATCCGTGCGTTTTTTGCTTTTTTACGACTTCCCCGACAACATTCACGGCAGAAATGTATAACTTTGGTGACAAAAGGGAAACAGTCTTACTATCAGACGAAAAACATTTTTACAACATTCACCTAAAAACAGAATTTATGGAAAAGATCAAAGCCAAAGTGCTGCGCATCGACAAAGACAGCCGCAAGTTTGTAGTAGAATACCAAGATCACCAATACAAAATCAAACAACTGAGGTACCAGCAACAGGAGGATGCCCCCGAATATATAGAATGCATCTACGAACCGCGTCCCGACGGCCGCGCTTACCTGCGGCAGGACATGGAAACGCTCATCAGAAGGAGGCACAAAGAGGGCGACCTCATAGAACTGCGCGTGAAGAGCGTCTTCGCCAACTATATCAGCCTTGAAGACGAATACGGGTTCTCCGCCACCATGTCGCGCAGCAATGAAGTCAAGGAACTGCTCACCCCGCGCATACTCGGGAAAATCACCAAGATAGGCAACCTCTACATGCAGGTGAACCTGGCCAAAGCCATCCACAAAAACCCCATACTCTTGCCCGAACTCGAAGACTGTCTGCACGGCGACACCGGAAAGGACTCCATCATCGACCGGGTATCGGCCATCGTCAACGGCGACATCGTGCCCTACCAAGAGCATCTGCGCTGCCACTGGCTGGTAGACGACGTGCGCCGCAATCCGCTGACACTCGGACATCTCGTAGACGGCATCAACAGGACCTTTGGCAACAGCGATGTGCTGACCAAATGCAAATTCGACGAAAGAGAGAAAATCGAACACCGCCTGTCGGCCATCATCGACCAGACACACTGGTGCACCGATGCCGCCAAGGCCATTGCCAACAACGACGCCGACGGCACTGTCATTCGCATGGCCGAGCGCATCGGCCATACCGGATATTGCTACCAGATGGAAGCGAAACTCTACACGACGCTTTTCATCTTCCACCTGTCACCCTCGCTCCTTCCAAAACTCACCCCCACCCTGCTCAGCGCCCTGCGCGGACAAGACATCAAGGTATGGCAACGCGACCCCTATGCCGGCGTATGGGTGACCCTGCTGCAACAGTACATCGACTACATCGCCACCCGCCAGGAGACCTACGCCATCGGCGAAGAGGAGAAGCGGCTGCTCATACAAGTCATCGCCATGCAGTCGGCCATCGACCCGACCGGACGGCTCGACATCATCGACTCGCGGCTCAACAAAGCCATCCTCTTCCGCCTCTGCTCCGAGATGAAGGTGGAAGACCGCAAGAAGATGCTCGAACAGGCACTGCTCAGCCTCATATCCGAAACGTCGAGCGCCACATTCGACTACAAAGAAGAATCGGAAGACGTCGACGTGACCGCCAACATCATCTACCACCAGAAAGAAAAGGATGGAACCGACGAAACAGCACCGGAAATATACAGCACCGCACAGGCAGACATCAGCGTCACGGCCAACAGCGTCGTGGTCGCGCCCGCCCATCCTGAGCAGAACCACACATACATGGCACTGCACAATCTCGGACTCTTCCACAACCTCGACATACGCCTCAACGAAAAGCCGAAAACCAAGACACCCGGCAATGCCGGCACCAACATCGAAGCAAGCAAAAGCCTCTGGAACGCCATCGAGAACAGCCTCTTCTCCACTCAGCCCGTCGTGCGGGCAAGAACCAAGAAACCTGTTGTCGGCGACGCCTACGACATCATCATCACCGCAAAGACGGGCAACACCGACCAGGAGTTCGAGTGCCGCATCGTAGAAGACGGATATGAAGGCACAGGAACACTCCTGCTCAGCGACATCGTAGGCTACTACCCCGGCGAGATACCGCTCGCCGCATTCCACCACAACGGTTGCCCGCTCCGGCTCTACGCCACCGTGACCGCCATACGCGAGGACGGCAGATGCACATTCCGCATGACCGACGACATCGCCGACTTCACCAACGAACACTACGAGGAGAACATCAACTGGAACACGACCATGGTCTGCTCGCTCAACAACCGCCGAGCCAACGTACCGCGCATACCCGCCATCAGCACCGACGGCTTCTCCATGTCGATAGAAGCCGGCAAAGGCACCAGCCTCTCCGACCTCAACAAAGGCAGGCTCGTCGTCGTGGGCGACATAAAACTCGGACCTGACGGATACCTCAACGCCACCTACGTGCGCGACGCCGGACCGACCGAGTTCACCACACAGCGCGCATTCCACAACCTCATGGTACTCTACGCCTACGGAGAAGTCTACACCCAAGACGAATCCGTCGAGGAAGACAACCAGAAAGTCATCATGGAGGAGTCGCACGTGGGCGAACTTATCAGAATCATCGACGTGGTGGCCTCCATCGAGAACGACTACGTCAGACGGTACAATTACCTCGCCTACTGCCGGCTGATGGCGAAAATCCTGCAAAAGGACGACCTCGCCAAATACTACGACCTGCGCATGCTCATGGTGGAAGCCGTGAAATACTTTGAGAAAAACCGCAACGTCAACCCTGAACAACTCGGCGAACTCAACAAATGGGGAGACATCATCACCCACCGCGGCCTCTCGCCGACACTCGACAAACTCACCATACTGCAACTGCTCAACTCCGACCACTCCGACACGCTCTTCGACTACATATCACAAGCCGGCGACGAGAACGTGAAAGGACTGGCATCACTGGTGGCTTCACACAACCTCATCAAGAAAATGGGGCTCCAGGAACAAGCCGGCGACATCATGGAGAAAATATTCGAACTGCTGGGACTCCGCTGGACTGACAGCAACAAGAAATACTACGGACGGGAAGACTTCCACACGGAGTTCAAGCAGAGCATCGTCTACCCCGCCGGTGCCATGCGGGAGGACATCAACACGCAGACTAGCGTCATACTCAAGGTTATCTGCTCCTTCCTCAACGCCGACGGCGGAAAACTCTACATCGGCGTCAACGACACCGGCTACGAGACGGGCATCGCCAACGACCTGAAGTACAAACTCTTCGACGGCAACCTCGACAAATACGAGCGCCACATCGTAGACGCCGTCACACTGCGGCTCGGACAGGAAGCAAGCCACCACGTACACTACAGCCTCGACAAGGAGGCGAAAACCACCGTGCTTGTCATCGACGTAGACCGGTGCCGATCGGCCATCAGCCTCGACGGCATCTACTACGAGCGGTTCGCCGAAACGTCGCGCGCCCTGCACGAACCCTACCTTAGCAAATTTCTTGCCGACCGCGCCGCTGCCGGTTCCACTGCAGTTCCGCCGACAACCGGCAAAGACGCCGCTGCAGGAAATCCGCAAAAACCGGAAAACCATAGTCCTGCGTCCGCAGCAATGCCCGAACAGGAATATGCCATCGCAACATCGACCTACCGCAACAATGCGATACACGACTACGACGAGGGCTACATCCCCACCATCGGCTACATCTGCCTCGACAAGAACGACACTTACAGCATACACCACGACGAGGACTGGAACACATACGACCTGCAACTGGCCGTACACGAGGGCGAAGAGAACGGATGGCTCGTCATGGTCTACCGCGACGGATATATCTCCAAGGTCCCGGTAAAGGAACTGCTCGACAAGGACGACAATGCCACCTACAAGCGCTACGCCGACGCAGAGATCGTCTTCGCCTCCATCGTGACCGACGCCGACACTGTCGCCATCGGTGTGGGCGACAGCAAAGGCAACCACTACATGCGGTTCGACGATGTGGCGAATGTCAGCGAAGACAAGATGCAGGGACACGGCATCTCCACCATATCGACACCGCACAACGGCGTGTACTACTGCGACACACTCCCCATATCAGCGGTACAGGACACCAGCCTGAAACGCAACGTCAACGACAAGCAGCTCGGCGTGTCACTCAAAACAAACTACGGGCAGGACGTGAGAAAACTGTTCCCCAAAATCGGATGCTGATGCGAAATATGGGCGGCGGTATTGTACGGCACGGGAGTTTTACCTACCTTTGCATAGCCGCCGACCCGGAAAGACAAACTACACGAACATGGCAAGATTCATCAACCCCTTCACCGACATCGGATTCAAACGAATCTTCGGACAGGAAGTGTCAAAACCGCTGATCCTCGACTTTCTCAACAATCTGCTCGAGGACGAAGAGCACATCCTCAACATCACATTCCTCGACAAGGAGCAGCCCGCACTCTATGAAGACGACCGGTCGCTCGTGTACGACATCTACTGCGAGACAGATCAGGGAAAGAAAATCATCGTCGAGATGCAGAACAAGTCGCAGCCTTACTTCAAGGACCGCAGCATCTACTACGTGTCTGAAGCCATAGCCCGACAAGGCGAAAGAGGATCGTCGTGGAGATACGACATCGACGCCGTATACCTTGTGGCCTTTCTCAACTTCTGTCCGATGGATTTCGAAAAGAAATTCCGCACAGATGTCATGCTGGCCGACAAAGAAAACAAGAAACCCTTCTCCGACAAAATCAGAATGACGTTTCTGCAACTGCCGCTCTTCGAAAAAGATATCGACTCATGCCGAAACCAATTTGAAAAATGGATATATTTACTGAAAAATATGGAAACCTTGACTAGATTGCCTTGGGCTGCAAAAAGCGCAGTGTTCAAAAAACTTGAACAAATAGCCGACGTTGCCTCCCTCACAAAGAAGGAGCGCATGAAGTATGATGAAGGTCTGAGAAAATACCGTGACACATTGTCTGTGCTCGAAGGGGCCAAACAAGACGGTCTGGCTGAAGGCAGAGCTGAAGGCAGAGCTGAAGGCAGAGCTGAAGGCAGAGCTGAAGGTACAAAGACAGAAAAGGCCGAAACCGCAAGGCGGCTGCGCGCCGTCGGGGCTGACCTGTCTGTCATAGCCGCCGCAACCGGACTGACCCCAGAAGAAGCGGAAGCACTGCTCAATGAAGAAGAAGGCTCATCCAACCCCTGACAACAACAAAAGAACAAAACAAACCACAAAAGGAACAAAAACAATGCAAGGCATCATCTGCATACTTATCATTGCCGTCGTCATCATGGCGGCGAGACTTATCCTCGAAATGAGGGACGTACGAAAAAAAATAGACAGTCTTACGGCACGTTTCGCCTATACCCGGCCCTACACCAATGCCGAAGAAACTGCAGCTAACACCGGAAACACAGAAAAGCGTATGACCAAATCGCTTCTACGCAGCACACTCACCAATATGGGTTGTACCGTAGAAGAAGACGACGAAAAACTATGGACTGAATACCAAGGCGAGAATTTCGTATTCTACTGCAATGAAGAGGATCCAAGCATCAGAATTATCGACTACTCATGGTATTCCCAAGGATTGGATGACTTGACAGAACTGTCCTGTCTCAAGTCAGCCATCAATCGCACCAATATGCGTAGCGACTCCACCATAGTGTACGCCATCGACAAAGAAGACAATGAGGCACTCGTACATTCAAGCCGGGAAATCATCTTCATCAAGGAGATACCTGCACTCGAAGACTATATCAGAAGACAGTTCCACGTGATGCTTATCCTGCACCGCTGGCTCTTCGAAGACATGAACGAGGTACGCAAGGAAAACGCCTGACACCATCATTTTCCCCGCAGAGATCGGGACCACCAAACTACAAGGGCTTTGTACGGACAGTACAAGGCCCTTGTAGTATCCGTACAAGGCCTTTGTAGCAACCGTACAAGGGCTTTGTAGCAACCGTACAAAGGCTTTGTAACAAAATAGTAAAGGGAGAAATGGAGGTCACCGCATTACAAAAACGAAAAAGATATCACGGAATTGCAAAGCGAAGACAAACGGATATAAAAAATCCCCGCAGCTCCGAAGAACCACGGGGAAACACCCCTGTGGGCGCTGAGGGATTCGAACCCCCGACCCTCTGCTTGTAAGGCAGACGCTCTAAACCAGCTGAGCTAAGCGCCCTTCAGACTTCCTGTCCGAAAGCGAGTGCAAAGGTACAACTTTTTCTTTAACCCACAAACTTTTTCGGAGTTTTTTTTTCAAAAATATGGTTTGCGAAAAATATGGAGATGGTAAATTGCAGTACATGACCATCACCCTTACACCGCAACCATATCTGAAATAGCAAGAGGGGTTTCTTCCTTGGCGGAAAAAACCCCTCTATTTGGTTGCTATGATGTCAGAGAATGATTAGTCCTTCACCTGAACAGTAGCGCGACGGTTGAACGAGATCGGAGACAGATCGTTCACACCACCCTTGGCAGCGGTAGTGATCTTGTCGCGGCTTACGCCCATCTTGACGAGCTCGTTGGCAACGGTCTCGGCACGCTTCTCAGACAGAGTCTGGTTGTGAGCGGGCTTACCAGTAGCGCTGTCGGCATAACCGGTAACGAGAAGGTTGGCGTCGTTGTCCTTAGCGTAGTCAGCAAGAGACTTTACGTTTACGAGATCCTTCTTGGAAGCGATGGTGTACTTGTCGATGTTGAAGAATACAGATACGGGAGTGTTGACGAACTCCTTAACGGCAGCTGTGGGCTCATCCTTCTTGGCAGCGAGGAGCTGCTTGAGGCGAGCGTTCTCGGCGTTAGCGTCGTTGAGCTGAGCGTTGAGAGCGTCGATTTGGCTCTGAGAGAGAGCCTTGATGGCGTCAACATCGGGAGTCTTGTCCCAAGAAGCCTTGCCGAGGTTGAAAGTCAGACCCAACTCAGCATAGAGGTGGTTGTCGTGGCTATCCCAACCGCGCTGGCCGTCGGTCAATTCAACACCGTCGTGGTCGCCCTCGTAGCGGTTCCAGCCCAACTCGAAGTTGATGGCGGTCTTCTTGCTTACGTAGAACTGGTTGAGGATACCTACACTGAGGTCCATACCGTAACGGTTGTATGTGCAAGAGCGGGTGATACCGGCACCGATGAAGGGAACGAAGTTCCATACACGGTTGGGGTTGTATCCGCAAAGCATGTTGCTCAGGTTGAAGAGAACGTGCTCGTTCAGTGTCCAGTACTTGTTGCCGTTACCCTTGTTGTCACCGTCTGTTACGGTCTTGCCCCAGATACCCTGGAGTTTGGTACGGAGACCGATACCGGGAGTGAACCACTTACCGATGGCTACAGCAGCACCGGGGTTCGAACGGAACTTCTTGAACGGGCTTCTGTTCAGTCCCTGTCCGTGTTCTTCACCGGAATACCAAGCATTCCAGTCAACACCAACCTGGATGAACCAATTGCTCCAGAATGAGTTTGTGGCTACACTGTACTTCTGTACAGGGTCAGCGTCTTGTGCCATTGTGGTGGCAGAAACGCCAGCAAAGGCCAACATGATCAATAATTTTTTCATAACCTTTATGTATTTAACAATCAAAATATTATTTTTCATACAGGGACAATGCCCCCTTATTTGACCGCAAAGTTAGCAATAAAAATTAAAATGATACATTTTTTCATTGAAAATATTGTGCAGCGCGGTGAAAATAAGCATAAAAAGCACGATAGATACGGCTTTCAGGAAAACAAATGTTCGATTTCCGTCTGCTTGAGCACACCGATGATTTTTTTCCCGTCGGGGGTATAGTTGAAGTTGGAGCAGGCAAACAGCGAATTGACAATATTCTCCATTTCATCGTTGCCGAGCACCTCGCCATAGTCCACGGCGGCATGGCGGGCGAGACTGAGGGCGATGCCGTGGTTGATTTCATCGATGGCCGAAGTGCGGTTCTCGGCCGACGAGGACACGATATCCTGCAGGATGGATACATAGTCGAGGCCTACGAGACCTTCGGGGACGGCTCCCAGGGCGTAAGATCCGGCCCCGAGATCGGTGAGTTCGAAACCGATAGTCTCCAGTTCGGGAAGGATTTTCTGAAGGGTCACATTCTCGGAAGCCGTGAAATGGATGGCTTCGGGGAAGAGTACTTTTTGGGAGTGGGTTTTCTTGTTGCGCAATGCGGAAAGATAAGCCTCATATCGTATGCGGATATGGGCACGGCGCTGGTCGACGACCATCAGTCCGGACTTGACGGCCGTCATGATATACTTGCCTTTGTACTGGTAGTGGGCAGGCGATTTCTCTTCTGACACGGTCTCGCCGACGGGCACCGCCGCCGACGGAATGATGTTGTTTGTCGGGACGATACCGGTATCTTCGGACAAGGCATCGGCAGGATTGAAACGCGAATCGACAATCCCCGACCCTACCTCGTCGAAACTGAACAGTTGGGTCTGCGGGTCGGCATCGCGGCCGAGTCCGTCAAAGAGTTGCTCCCAGCCTTCGGCAGAGGGTTTGGCCACCGGTGCGACGGGTGCCGACGGTACATCGGCCATACGGAAGGGATTGTATTCGGGATTGTACTGCACCTTGGGCAAGGCGCTGACATTGTCGGGATCGAAGAGGGGTATGTCGGGACAGTCCTGGGTATCGAAGTCGATGGCCGTGACATCGTTGAACATACCCACGCTTTCCTTGACGGCGGCTGCGACAATCTGCCAGATGGCCTGTTCGTTTTCAAACTTGATTTCCGTCTTTGTCGGGTGGATGTTGACATCTATATTTTCGGGTTCCACCTCGAAATAGAGGAAGTAGGGCACCTGCTCGCCAGCCGGCACCAAACGGTCGTAGGCGGTCATGACGGCCTTGTTGAAATAGGGGTGCTTCATGTACCGGCCATTGACAAAGAAATACTGCTGCGCACCTTTTTTCCGGGCCGACTCGGGTTTCCCCACAAAGCCCGAAATCTTGCAAAGCGACGTAGCGACCTCCACGGGCAGAAGAATCTGGTTGATCTTCTTGCCGAAAATGTCTACAATGCGCTGGCGCAGTCCGGCAGCCTTGAGCGAGAACATCTCGGATCCGTTGTTCTGCAGGGTGAAGGCCACATCGGGATTGACAAGGGCGATGCGCTCGAAGGCAGTGGTGATATTGGTAAGTTCAGTAGCGTTGGACTTGAGGAACTTGCGGCGCACGGGAACATTGTAGAACAGGTTTTCTATCATAAAGTTGCTGCCTACGGGGCAGGCGCACGCCTCCTGTCCTACCACCTTCGAGCCGGCCAGCGAGAGATGGGTGCCCACCTCCTCGCCGGGCTGGCGGGTCTTGAGCTCCACCTGCGCCACGGCAGCGATAGAAGCGAGCGCCTCGCCGCGAAAGCCCATGGTGTGCAGGTCGAAAAGGTCGGCGGCCTTGCGTATCTTCGATGTGGCATGCCGTTCGAACGACAGCCGTGCATCGGTTTCCGACATGCCCTTGCCGTTGTCGATCACCTGTATGGAGGTGCGTCCGGAGTCGACAGTAAGGACATTGACGGCAGTCGCTCCGGCATCGATAGCGTTCTCCACAAGTTCCTTTACGACACTTGCAGGGCGCTGTATGACTTCGCCGGCAGCGATCTGGTTGGCCACGGAGTCGGGCAATACTTGTATGATATCACTCATGACGGTTGTTTTGGGGTATGGTGAGAACCTGCTGTTGGATACGTTTCTATTTTTCGAGAATCAAGAGAAGAAGGAGTACGAGGATGAGGAGCAAAGCTACCGGCATCAGCATGCCGCGCACCATCCACCACTGCCCGCGGCGTGACGGACGCTGGAAAGCACGGTGTATCCGTTCCGAGTCACATTCTGTCCTTTGCGCCTGCGGCGCTGCCGCCGCACGTTCACGGAGTTGCCGCAGTAGTTCACGCCGGCCGCCGGCGTAGATATAGGTATGGTGAAAACCGCGCGGCTTGCGGTTGCTGAAGAAAAACATTGTCACTGTATTGTTTTCTTTTCGCCGATGTGCTGCAAGGGGGCATCTATACGCGGTTGTTCCTTGAGTTTCTGCCCTTCGCTCTTGCCGCGCCAGACAAAGATGTCGTCCTTGTCACGCGGGCGGAGATCGTCAAACCAGTTGAACTCCGGCAGTTTGAGGCGTTCTGTCGGAATCTGGGTGATGGGGTACATCGTACCGACAGGGCTGGATGTCCACATCTTCTCCAGTTTCTTTTCGGCCGAGATGAAGGCCCGCAGCGTGTCGCCCTCCAGATAGTTGTGCTCCGTGAGCACGCTGTCCTTGTCGTCGGAGAAGTAGTAGATGCTCTTGACATTGCCTATCGACTCTGTCTCGCGCAGGGCACCGTCGATGAAGTAAGCCTTCATCACCTTCGAGGACAACTGGTTGTAATGGTTGTTGTCGTCGGCTTTTTCCACGGAGAGTGCCTGTCCGACAATCTCGGCATAGCGTATGGTACTGTCATTGTTGTACACGCGGATCACCTCGCCGAGCAGCTGGCGGTTTTCATTCCACACGATGGGGTCGCGGTACATGGTCAGGCAGGAGTCCTTGCTGTTGTAGACAAAGGAGTCGCACACGGCCTGCACATCGGTGCGGAAGGCGCGCACATGGGGAAAACCATGCACCTCGCGGTAGACGCTGTCGGTCTCGATATTGTAGGTATATATCTTGATGGAGTCGGCATGCATGTAGAGGGTGTCCTGCTGCGAGAAATCCTTGACGAGAGCCCGACGGGTGGCATAGCCGTTGCCGGTCTTGTCGTTGTAGTAGAGATGGTCGCAGTCGAGCTCGTTCTTGTTCTTGGCATCGATGTAGACCACATTGCCGAATCCCTCGTTCAGACCGGTCTTGTTGTCATGGAAGATACTGTCGCCCACGATGCTCTTCTCGCCGTTGACTATCGTGGAGCGCCCGAAGAGTTGCGACCGGTCGGTCTTGGAGTTGAGCCAGGCATCGGATGTATGGATGACATTGTCGCCGGAAAACACCTTGGACGGTCCGGTGACATGGGCCAGTTGCTTGCGGGTGTCATAGAAGAGCGTGTCGGTCTCCACCCGCTGCTTGGGCGTGGTCATCTTCACATTATAATAGAATACGGCCTCGCGCGTGTCGCTATGGTATTCGCCCCAGTCGGCGTCGAGTATGTCCTTGTTGTCGATGAGCCGTCCGCCGTCGAAGAAATAGGCCTCATCGTTGAGACGGTCGTAGTCGAGACTGTCGGTATGGAGTTTCTGTGTGCGGTGGTGGAGCCACACGTCATGGCGGGCATGCATCATCTGTTCCATGCCGTCGTAGTCGGCATAGTGGCAGGTGAGCGTAAGGGTATCGCCCTGTTTGTAGCGCACGTTGCCAAAAGCGCGGCAGGAGTTCGACTCCTTGTAGAAGTAGGCACTGTCGCACCACAGGTCAGACCCGGCGTGGGTGAAGTGTACGTTGCCCTTGACAATGTCGGCGTCGGGGTGTGCGCCCCGGATGTCGTGGTAGAGTTCACGGGAGTTGACGAGATGTATGCGCTCGTCGGTCTTGGGACGCTTCTTCTTTTTGCCGGGCGCGGCAAAGGAAGAGACGAGGAAAAGTCCAAAAAGGCATAGAACCAATACAAGAAAGATTCTATGCCCTTGATATTTTTGTACGTTGCGGTTGTCAGGTGTCATTTGATCCATCCTTCATATTCGAAATCGCAGTTCTTGTAGCGATCGTTCATCTTCACGTAGATGGTCTTGATCTTGTTGACCACCCAGTCATGGAGGAACTTGTCGCGTTCGCGGGCAAGCACCACATTCTTCATCGTCTGGAAATCTTCGGTGATGGTGGCACGGTGTCCGTCGATGCGGTTCTTCAGTTTGACGATGGCGCAGACGGTCTTGCCCTTCTCATTGATCATCTGGAAGGCCTTCGACACGTCGCCCACCTTCATATCCTCGACCACGCGGGCCACCTCGGTCGGCAGGTCGCGCATCTGGAATTTTGAGGTACGTCCTTCCTGTGAGTTGTAGGACATAAGTCCGTGGTTGTTGCGGGTATCCTTGTCGTCGGAGAGCACAGAGGCAGCCTCCTCGAAAGAGAACTTGTTGTCGCGGATATTGTCGGCGATGGAGTCGAGACGCACGCGGGCGGCTTCGGTAGCCTCGGCCGACACCTTGGGTATACGGAGGATGTGACGCACCTTGATTTTGTCGCCGCGTTTGTCGATGAGCTGTATGATATGGTAGCCATACTCCGACTCCACAATTTTCGAAATCTTCTTGGGATCGGTCAGGTTGAAGGCCACATTGGCGAAAGCCGGATCAAGGTATCCGCGGCCCATGTAGTCCATTTCTCCTCCCTGCCGTGCAGAACTCGGGTCTTCGGAATAGAGGCGGGCCAGCGTCGCGAAAGAGGTCTCGCCGCGGGTGACACGGTCGGTGTACTCACGGAGGTCGTTCTTGATACGGGCTATTTCGTCGGGATCGATACGGGGCTGCTTGGTGATGATCTCCACCTCCACTTCAGTCGGAACAAAGGGGATGCTGTCTTCAGGCAGATCTCGGAAATAGTTGCGCACGTCAGCGGGTGACACCTTGATGCCAGACACCAGTTTCTCCTTCATCTGCTGGATGAGCTGGTTGTTCTTGAAGTCATCGTAGAGTTGGGTGCGGATTTGGGAGATTGACTGTTTGCGGTACTCCTCAAGTTTCTCACGCGAACCGGCGCTCTGAATCCACTGGTTGATTTGCATCTCGATATTGCTGGCAATCTCGGACTCGGACACCTCGATGGAGTCTATCTCGGCCTGATGGAGAAAGAGTTTCTGCACGGCAATCTGTTCAGGTATGGTGCAGTCGGGATCACCCTTCCACTTGATGCCAGCCAGTTCGCCCTGGAGACGCATCATCTCTACGTCGGACTTGAGTATCGGTTCGTCACCCACAACCCAAATCACCTCGTCGACAATGCTGCTTTCGGGCATCGGATTTTCCTCTGTTACGGTACTGTCTGACGGAGCGGCAGTAACGGTATGCGCAGGCATGGCGGCACGCGCTCCCATACCCAGAAAGAGCAGTGCACCCAGAAAGGCGGAGAATATTTTGTATTCCTTTTTCATAAATGTGTATGGTCTATACTATATGACGGCCAGGGGCCTAATGTTTATTGACCGTTTCAAGTACGGCTTTGTCTACCGTGACGGGATACTGACGGCGCAAAGACTCTACCCATTGCTTCTCGAGATAGTCTTGATAGTCAGCCACCACTTGGTCGCGTACATCCTCGTAGGTTTTGGGAGCCTTGAGTTTCTCGCCGTAGGCCAGTGTGTAGGGATAGTCCTTCACGGGTTTGAGTTCGGCAGTCTTGCCGAAAATTTCCTTATCGATAAGCGCATTGTCGCCTTCCTTGAAGATACCCTTCACCACCTTGATGGTGACGGTACTGTCGTTGAAGGTCTTGCGCAGGGCTTCGCCCCACTGGTCGAAGGGCAGGTTCTTGACCACATCCTTGACACGCTTGATGTCGGCCTCGTTTTTGAGATGACAGGAGATACCCTTGAAGCGGGGAGTGTCCCACTGGTACTTTTTCTTGTTTTTCTTGAAGTAGGAGGCCAGACCTTCGGTATCCTTGGCAGCCTTGTCCCAGACGGTGCGGTTGCTGATTTCGTAGAGCATCAGTCCGTCATGGTACTCGCGGATAAGATTGCGCAGTTCGGGATCCTTGGCCTGCATTTCCTCGGAGCGGCGGTCGAGCACATCCTCAGATGTACAGGCCGGCACACTGGCCTTGGCGATGGAGTCTATCTTGGCGCTGACGATGCGGTCGCGCAGGTTGCGTTGGTCGATAAACCGCAGGATGTCTGCATGCACAGAGTCGTAGGGGAAGAAGTTGCCCTTGTCCTTGAGCAGCACGATATGGTAGCCTACAGGAGAGAGGAACGGCTGGCTGAGTTCGCCTTTCTTCATGGCATACACCTTCTCTTCAAACTCCTTGAGGGTCTGTCCGCGCTGTATCCACGACAGGTCGCCGCCCTCTATGGCCGAGCGTTTGTCGTCTGAGCATTTGCGGGCGAGCGTCGCAAAGTCAGCACCGTGCTTCAGTGCGTTGTAGATGGAGTCGGCACGCAGTTTGGCACTGTCCTGCTGGGCCTTGGTGGCCTTCTGGCGCAGAAGAACAAGAATATGGGCCGGATGTACAAGTCCGCCGAGAGAGTCGATGCGGTGGCTCGTCTCTTTGTAGATGCGGCGGGCCTCAGCCTCTACGTCGGCATCCGTGATAAAGG